>CAJVWU010000032.1 GCA_913009755.1 uncultured Bacteroidia bacterium | reverse complement strand
AGCTCGGGCGTACGCCAGGTCGCAGGTTCGAATCCTGTCCCCGCTACGTTGGAGCCCGGTACAAAAGACCGGGCTTTTTTTAATTTATCAACTCAAAAACCACTGCCATGTATTTTGTTTACGTTTTATATTCTTTGAAAGACCATCGTCTTTACAAAGGCTCCTGCTCAAATATTCAAAAAAGATTTTTACGGCATAATTCCGGGGGAAACAAATCTACCGCTCATCGAAAGCCCTTTGTTATTGTTCATGTTGAACAGTTTGAAAATAAATCGGCTGCTTTAAAAAGGGAGCTTTATCTGAAGACACCGGAAGGAGGATCGAAGTTGATAGAATTCCTGAAAGTACAGAATATATTAAAAGCCGATAAGAAATTAAACTTCTTGTAGTGGTAGCTCGGGCGTACGCCAGGTCGCAGGTTCGAATCCTGTCCCCGCTACGTTGGAGCCCGGTACAAAAGACCGGGCTTTTTTTAATTTATCAACTCAAAAACCACTGCCATGTATTTTGTTTACGTTTTGTATTCGCTGAAAACTCCTGCCCGCATGACTGCCGCAGTAAAACTTTGGCAGGCGTGGTCTGCCCTGTAGCCCGTTCAGCGGGTCAGGGAGCGCTTCTCCCGGCGGGCGGGCTTGCTCCCGCCGGGTGGAGAAACGGGCATTTTTTCACGAAACAACGAAAGTTCTTTTCTGTGTTGCGAGTCTAAAAAACCCGTTGATAAAAAATGCTATTTTTGTACAAAACAGCAACAGCCCCGACAACGATACCATGTATTACGTGCAAAAAAATTATCTTGGCTCCTATTACAGCATCACCGACGAAAACGGACGGATAGTGCTGCTGCACGACCGCGAAGAACAGGTATTTAGCTTCGATCCCTGTTCAGTGAAACCTGGTTTTCGGGAGCAAAACGAACCGAAAACCATAGTTGAACTAATCCCGAACAGCGAAGCGCTTCGGGAGGGTCGCCGCCGTAAACCGAATACGCGGGATTATTATTCCCTATCCTTCGCAAAGTCTTCCCCTCCCGAAAGTAAAAAAACAATCCCGCAAATTCTCTAAAATAACGGGATTTTCTCAACCTGGCGGGTGCAAGCCCACCCGCCAGGTTTTACCCACCGGTTCCGTTTATTCCCACTTTTCTTTAGTTTTGTCAAAAACATTGTATCATGGAAACTTTTTCGGATTATAAGCAAACGATGGAATCCTTATCCCGCAGGGCAGCGCTGATCATTCAGCAGGAAAAACCGGGCATGGACCGGATTTCTGTTTTGAAACAGATACTGGGCATGATTGACCTGACTACCCTGAATGGTGACGATACCAATGAAAAGGTTGAAGCCCTTTGCCGGCAGGGATTGTCCTACTTCCAGGGTAATGATGGCATCCCCAATGTGGCGGCTATTTGTGTTTACCCGGTTTTTGCTTCTACTGTTCACCATGCCCTGAAAGGAAGTGATATAAAAGCAGCCTGTGTGGCCGGAGCCTTTCCCAGCGGACAATCCCCTTTAAATATAAGGATTGAAGAAGTAAAGTATGCCGTGGATCATGGGGCAGATGAAATAGATATGGTTATTTCCAGGGGGCGGCTCATCGGGGGTGATGAGGAGTTTATCTCGGATGAGGTGCGGCTGATCAAAGAAGCCTGTGGCGAAAAACATCTGAAAGTGATCCTGGAGACCGGGGAACTGAAAACCGTTGAACTGATCAGGAAAGCGGCCGCGTTGTCTATATTGGCAGGGGCTGACTTCATCAAAACCTCCACAGGAAAAATAAGCCCGGCGGCAACACATGAAGCCTTTGTGATCATGCTGGATACTGTGAAGGAATATTTTGAGAAAACAGGAAAAATGACCGGTCTGAAACCCGCCGGAGGCATTTCCGAACCCGATGAAGCGATTAATTATTATTTGCTGGTTAAAAACATCCTGGGTGAAGCCTGGCTGACGCCGAAGTTGTTCAGGATAGGGGCCAGTCGCCTGGTGGGGAAAATTTATAAAGAAATACTTGAAAACGGATAGTAAATTCCAAAATGGAAACATTTCTAATTTTGCGAAGATGAAGAAACTTTTATTTCTTTTTATTGCTTTTGTTATTTCTGCGTTGGGAATGGCCCAAACCCCGTTGACGGAAGCAGTGAATTTTCACGTCAAAACCATTGACGGTGAAACCATCTGGCTGTTTCCATTGCTGGATGAAGAAGATAAAATTGTGGTCATTGATTTTTTTTCAACAACCTGCAGCTATTGCCAGGAATATGCCCCCGACTTTCAGTCCACCTATGAAGCATTTGGCGAAAACCAGGGCAATGTTTATTTTCTTGGCATGAATTGGGGAAGTGACAACCAGGGCGTCAGGGAGTTCGATTCCATATACGGGCTTACGGTCCCAACGGTCAGCGGAACGCAGGGCGGGGGAAATATTGCAAACAACGATTACCAGATCGTCTCTTATCCTACGGTAATCCTGATCATACCCGATCACCAGATCGTGGAACAATACATCTGGCCCCCCACCGAGGAAAACATTACGGATGCCATTGTTGCGGCCGGCGGCGAGTATGTTGGTGTGGAACAACATGGAATGATGGCTGCCCATGCCGTGATGTATCCCAGTCCTGCTTCACAAAAGGTTTTTCTGGATTTTACATTAAAGAACCCCTTGCCGGTTGATTACGAAATACTTGATTTAACCGGAAAAGTTGTTTTCCGTTCCGGGCAGAAATGGTTGGACGCAGGAAAAAACAAAATTGAAATTCCTGTAACAAATTTCAAAAATGGCCTGTATTTTGTGAGGTTAACGGCCAAAGGACAGCCCGTGCTGACTTCCCGTTTTGTTGTTGTAAAATAATTGAAGATGGATTTTTTTCAAATGAAGATAAAGGTGCTGGTTTTTCTGTTTCTTCCCTCATTTATATTGTTTATGGCATCGTGCACTACCTTTGACGAAAGCCCCGGTAAATGTTTTTAAAGTTTTCCTCTAAGCCATCAATATACCCTTTTAACTTAGTGCAAGTTTCACCAATTTAACCATCAGCCTTGAGGGGGTCAAAAACCTGATCCGGTCATAGTCCTTGTTGCTTTTCAGGATGCGGTTGGCCAGGAAGCCGGCAACCACATCCACATCTTCGGCCAGCACATCATACACTTTTTTGAATTTTTTCGATTCTTCAGGCGAAATACTGCCGGCTTCTATGGATTGCTGCAGGAAACCGGTGCGTACCATGCCGGGATTCAGTACACCCACTTGCAGAACACTACCTTTTATTTCTTTGGCAAAGGATTTTGTAAAATAACTGACGGCGCGCTTGGTGGTGCCATACAGCGTGAGCTTGTTCATTGTCTTGCCGTTGCTGCCAAAGCCGGCCATATTGAATATTTTTCCAAAGCCCTGGGCGGTCATGAAACCGGCTGCCGTTTTCGTTCCCAGCATCAGGCCGAAGATGTTGGTTTCGGTTACCTTTTTCAGGTCAGGGTCATCCAGGTCCATAAACAGCTTGTGAGGCTGTGGAATCCCGGCATTGTTGATCCAGATGTCAATTTTTCCGAAAGCCGATGTTGCTTCCCGGATGATCTTTTGATGAGTGGCCTTGTCAGTGATACTTCCCGCAACGCCCACTACATCCGGATTTATTTTTTTAAGTTCGCTGACGGCCTTTTCTACTTTTTCCTTTAACCGCCCGTTGATGACCACCTGATGTCCGCGATTTAAGAACTCAACGGTCAGTCCCCGGCCGATACCCCGTGTGCTCCCTGTAATGACAATTGTTTTGTTTTTCATGAAATGGATTTGTACTATCCCACGAACTATTTATGGGTGCTTGTTTTGCGTTTATCTTTATTTTTTACAAATATTAATTTATACCGGCTTTTCGGATTTTCCCGTTGCTCAATTTCAAATTTTCCAATCGATTTAATTAATGGTGTTAACTTTTGAAATCCATAGTTTCTGGGATCAAAATTCGGTTGTTTCTTTTGCAGCAAACTCCCGACATCCCCCAAAAATGCCCATCCGTCATCGTCAGATAAATCCGTAATCGTTGTTGCAATTAAATTAATTTCCTTAGCGGTGATTTTATCAACCGTATTTTTTGTCAGTTCTTTTTCAGTTTCCGTTTCTTTGGATTTGTTTTTCAAAATCTCAATGTAAATAAATTTGTCACAGGCAACAATAAAGGGATTTGGTGTCTTTTTTTCACCAATTCCAATGACTTGCATGCCGGCTTCCCTGAGGCGGATTGCCAGTCTTGTAAAATCACTGTCGCTCGAAACCAGACAAAACCCGTTTACTTTTTCGGAATACAGAATATCCATAGCATCAATGATCATGGCCGAATCGGTGGCATTCTTTCCGGTTGTATATCCGTATTGCTGAATCGGGGTAATGGCGTTTTCCAGCAGCAGGGTTTTCCATTTTGACAAATGGGGTTTTGTCCAGTCACCATAAATCCTCTTAATTGTCGGATTTCCGTATTTGGCTATTTCTTCCATCATCTCTTTTACATAGGATGAGGGTATGTTGTCACCATCAATCAGTACTGCTAAATTTAAGTTCATATCGTTTAAAATTTTAATTCAACTTCTGGTCAGCCCGTAATTTTAATTTCGTTTTCTGTTCTGGCAATGTGTTTTTTAAAAAAAACATGTTCTGCTGTTTTCAGATACTAATACATGGTATTCCCATTCTCGGAGACTTCAGGAATTTGTTGCATCGAATCCCAATGCTCAACCATTTTCCCGTTTTCGTCAAATCTGAAAAAATCCATTGTGACGTATTCTTCACCTCCGGGCCATTTTTGATGTGTGTGAAGAGCTACCATGTTACCCTCCGCAACAGCTCTGACAAATTTAACATCTTTATTTAATGTTTAAATTTCATATTTACAACTAATTGCCTGCCTGTTCGGCAGACAGGTGGCATACACTATGAGCCTTTGTTATGCGGCCGTTATTCTTGTTTCTCAATTATATAAATGGTTCCTTTTCCTTTTCCAATACTTGTTATGACCTGCTCTTTTTTCAAATATTGCAAGTCTTTTTTTATGGTATTAATATTGATATTTTCAAATTTCCTGGCTATGTCCGAAAGTTTTAAAGGCTGATTTTTCAAAAGGAATTCTTTTATTAATTTTTGTCTTTCATTTAAATATCCGCCTTTTGATTTGAAGATGTCATATTTTGCTTCGAGTTTTTGTGTTAGTTCATTTAGTTTGTCAAGGAAGAATACCATCCATTTTGAAATATTTTCATTCTTTTTGACGTGTCCGGCTTCTGACGGATTTCTATTTTTTTGTCCTTCCATTAGCGCTTGATAATATTCTTTTTTTGATTTCTCTATCAAGTTTTCAAATGAAGCGTATTGAATAAACAGATAGTCATTTTGCAGAAGCAGTAAAGTTGTTAAAAGTCTGGATAATCTTCCGTTGCCATCTTGAAACGGATGAATGGATAAGAATTCATAAATGAAATGAGCAATGATAATTAACGGATGTATCTCTTGTTTCTCAAATTGTTTATTTGTCCAGTTGATCAGGGAATTCATTTCACTTTCAACGAGATGAACTTCCGTAGTGTTGAATATTACTTTTTGAACTCCACCCGGATAATTTGCAACAACTTTATTTGATAATGACTTGTATTGTCCGCGGTGCCTTGTGTCTTTGTCGCTGTACTTTAATAAATTTTGATGAAACTGTTTGATATAATTCTCAGTCAATGGAATATTTTCATAATTATCATAAATAAGTTCCAGTGTATCATAATATCCAATAACTTCTTGTTGGTCTCTTGTTTTTAGCTCTGTGATTTTAACATTATTCAATAATTCCGTAATTTCACTATCTGTCAGTGTTCCGCCTTCAATTCTTGTGGAAGAACCGATACTTTCGATCGTTGCAATTTTTCTTAATTCTTTAAGGTAAATATTCTCTTGTCGTTCGATAATATTCCATTTACCTTTATACAAATCAATCTTTGCAATCAGATTTAGAATTTTCTGATTTGTACTGAAATCAAAATTTAGCTTCTTTATCTGTTTATCCATTTCGTATCCTTATTATATCCGAATACAAAAATATATCATTCTTCGAATATATCCAAATGATACCTGTAATTTATCTGATTGTTTTTTCGACTTAATGCCGCATAACGGTTTGCAAATATGCCACGTAGCCGTTTGATTGCAGGATTTTTGTTGATTACTTGTATGTTAATATTTCTTCTCATTTTTCTAAAAATGTACTGACCGGCTATGGGGTATGATTTGCTGTTAGGCACTGGGCTTTTCTATTAATGAGTATGCTTTATCTGCAAATTCTTTTGGTGTTTTCCAATTGTACCTTATAGACATATACATATTGAAAGATACAAGGGAATCCTCAATTGCAGAATAATAATCTTTCTTGGTTTTAAATTTCTTCTTTTCAATTAGGTTTTTATCAATCCAATTTTGATATTCATTCAGTAATTTATCTAGTTTTAGGATACCTGAAGATATTTGGTCTTGAAATATAAGTAATGTGTCAATATTGATAATTGTGATTTTTCTAATATTTGAGACATTAATTCCTTCTGATTTTAATAACTCTAACTCCCATTCATACCAGATGTTTATTAAATTATTTAGCCCCGAGATATCAAGTTGTCTGTTATGCAATATAATTATAGGATAAATCTTAATTGAATTTGGTTTGTAGTTTTTATCTTCATTGAAAGTTTTGGTTAACAATTGTTTTGCAAAGTTCATCAATTGCCTAACCGCTTTTGCTTGTTCATTTTTCCCATTATTATAAAAATATAGTTTTTCTCTAAGTGCTTTCTCGTATTTACTAAAATCATAACTAGACTTTATTTTAGCATTAATTAATATATCTTTTGATTCAAAAATAAAAATCTTATTCCCGTTTCTAATGTAATAATCAGGAGCTCCAGGTGAACCCATTTCTATGCCTTTTAATTTGAAGTACTTCTTCCTAAATATATTATCAAGAAGTTGACACAAAATATACTTTTCTGAAAAATCAAAAGTAATTAGTTGTCTTAGGTTAATTTTGCTTTCCTCAGTAAGATTGTCATTAATCTCTTTAAGCAAAAAATAGAGCCCATTGAAGATTTTTTCTATTGCAAAAAGAGGAAATATTATTTGAAAAACATTTTTGTCTATTCTGACTATCGGGTTCTCACGTAAATTTAAATAATCTTTAAGTATCTCATTTTCATATACAATATGATTAACTGCTAATTTTTCTAAAAATGCTACATTTGATTCGAAATCATTATCTTCTTTAATTACTAGATTTATATTCCCTTGTTTTTTTGCTGTAATAATACTTCCTGAAATTGGTAATAATTTTCCTAAATACTGCTTATATCCATTAACATCAAATCTTTTGTAAAACTCAGAGAGCAAAACTTTTGATTCTTTGTGCTCTTCTAAGAATTCAAACAAATATATTGCTCGTAAGACTTGACTAATAAAGACTGAAGTAATATCGTAGTTTGTAATATCAAATGTTGGTAATGACATTCCAATTGACAAATTTATTAACTCAGGATAATCTTTGTTTTTTTTCGCTGTTTCTGAAATTGAATTATCGTTTTCGTTGAGTTTTTGATTTAGTGCAAGATATATTTTGAATAGGAGTAATTCAAAATCTGAATCTTTGATAGTTTCAGTGGTATTATCGCTTGAAAGTAGATTTTCAAAAAGAGTTAGACTAGTTCTAGGATTAATAATAATTATTTCGTGACCAGATTCTTTTATGTAATTATTTATTGTTTGGTTTATTTCATTTGCTATTGCATTGTTCTCTTTGCCAAACCATTTAGATAATAATTCTCTATGCTTTTGTACAAAAGTGTCAAAACTGTTAAAACCAAGAAGAAAAGTAGATGCCTTTATTAGCAAAGGTTTTGGAAGGTCATCTATTTTATCAAGGTATTCGTTATAATCTTCATCCTTGAAAATTTTATCGAAATCTATTATTTCTTGTCTTTTTAACATATCCTAATTTTGGTCTTTTCGCCTTGTGCCTAACTTCCAATATATTCATGTTTTTCAAAAATTATTTAGCGTCTATCCGGTGCCCGTAATTAAAAACAAAAACACTCAAAACCGGTACGCCGCCTTCTTCAGCTCTCCCGCGGTGCTGATGGGTTGCGGGGGGTTGAGGTACTGTGCCAGGAACTTGTAGATTTTCACCCTGATCTTTTGAGCCCTTTGCGTGTCAATCCGGTCAAATGAATGGCCGCCTTCCACATGCTGATAAATCTTGTATTCAAATTTTTTGTTTTCAGCTTTCAGGGCCTGTATCAGATGTTCCACTTCAAGCACGTTCACATCATCGTCACTGGTGTTGGTGTGGATGAGCAGTGGGGTCTGCAGCTTATCGGCATTCCAGGCAGGTGACCGACGTTTGTATTCTTCCACATCCTCATTCACTGTTTTGCCAATGTGATAATCCGCCGAATAAAGATCCCGGTAGTCCTGTGTCATGTAACCCATCCTGGCAATCAGGTCGCTGACCGGAACACCGGCAAAAGCCACCTGGTAATCTTTGGGATGTGCAAAGATGTTCATCAGGGCAATCATGCCGCCGTGGCTCCAGCCAATGATACCCACACGGTTTTTATCCACAAAATTGTAATTGGCAATCATCCAGTTTCGGGCGGCAAACACATCGCCGTTTTCCAGGCCGCCATAGTCAATTTTTTCATAAAACGACTTGCCATAACCTGTGCTCCCCCGGTATTCGGGTGCAATGACAAGGTATCCCTGCGACATCATTTCACGGATAATATGTTGATAGTAAGTCGTAAAGTCACCATGCACGCCGCCGTGGGGGAAAACAAGCAAAGGGTATTTTTTTGAAGGGTCAATGTTTTTGGGGATAAAAACATAACACCAGAACTTCACCGGGTTCTTCACGCCCATAGCCGTCGGATTTTTAAAGTGCGGGTTGGGGGGCCCTGTGATGTAAACCTTGTCAATAACAGCCACATCCCCTACCTTTTGGTACCACAGCAAATCCTGAAGTTCTTTATCAAGCCGGTCGAAGCGGTGCCTCATATTGTCCACCTGATTTGAAAGTGCTACGCAATTGGATTTCTCTTCTTTCACATCCTGTGAAAAAATCCGGGGCGATGCAAACAGGGAGAACGCGGTAATCAATAAAAATATTTTAAGTGTTTTCATGATGATACTTTTTGATTTTTCGAAATGAATTCAACGCAAATTTAAGCATATCCATGAGATTTTGGATTTGAAGATTCTCCTTTTTTTAACATTCGGCAATACAACAAAGGAGTGTGTTTTCCAGTTATTGATACCGGACGAACATTAAAACTGATCATTCAATGATGAAAAATACTTTGATGCTGTTATTTATAATGGCCGTAATGATTACTTTTTCAATGGACCTTAACGGACAATCTTCTGAAGAAAATATGAAAGAAAAAAAACAAGTGGAAAAAACGGAGGAACAATGGAGACAGGAACTTTCTGCCGAAGAATACCGGGTACTTCGCCAATGTGGGACCGAACCGGCTTTTACGGGGAAATACTATAATCACAACAAAGAAGGCACTTACACGTGTGCTGCCTGCGGTGCCAAATTGTTCAGTTCCGATAGTAAATATGAATCCGGATCGGGCTGGCCCAGTTTTTATGCGGCGATGAATAAGAAGGCCATCATTGAAGAAGTTGATACCAGTTATGGCATGCGCCGCATTGAGATCAAATGTGCCCGGTGCGGAAGCCACCTGGGGCATGTGTTCCCTGACGGTCCTGAACCAACGGGCTTACGCTATTGCGTGAATTCCCTTTCACTTGAATTTATTAATGCCGATAAACCGCACTGACAGGACTGAAGAAGAATTTAACGAAAAGACGGATTAAAAGGTGAGTTTTGTAAAGGTTTCCTAAGATAAAACAAGACATTAAAATTCAGGATGATTAACTACATTTGTATCGTTTCAAAACATCATGGTTTCTATGATTAAATGTCTTGTCAGGTTGTTGTTTGTTTTTTTGATGAGTCTGTCATTGCATCATTATGCCCGGGCTGAGACGATGACGGGAGATACTATACCCAGTTCCGATTCTTTAGACCAGATCAATGAATTTTATGACCTGGCCTATCAATACCGGGATTCCGATGTTGACAAAGCCATCGGGTATAACAAGCAAGCTTTAAAGCTGGCCAACGAAAATCGTTCAAAGGCCATGCGCGCCAAGGTCAACAAGTTAATGGGTGAATTATTCGAGAAAAAAAATAACTTCCAGCCCGCCATTAATTACTACCTGATTGCAGCAAAAATCTTTTTGGAGATTGATGATAAAAAAAATCTGGTTAATGTTTATAGTGGTTTGGGTGACCTGTATTATAAAAATAATTATGACCTTGACAAATCAAACAGTTATTTCCAACGCGCATTGGACAATGCCATTCAGCTTGGTGATCAGGAATTGATAGCGGATGTTTATAACCGGTTGGGCGGTGTTTTTTTTAACCGCGAAAACTTTGTTGAAGCCGGGCATTACTTTAAAAAAGCAAATGAAATATGGATGAAAACAGGTTCCAGAAAAGGTGAAGCCATCGCCATGAATAACCTGGCTGAGATTTATCGTTTACGGAACAAACCGGATAAAGCGCTGGAACTATACAAGCAAAGCCTTGACATAAACCGAGAGTTGGGAAACCAGCAAAATATGGCCATTAACCTGGAAAATATCGGACTGATAAAAAGTCGGCAGAACAATACGGATGAAGCTTACCGGTATTTCAAAAAAAGCCTTGCCCTTTTTAACCGGAGCAATGATATTGAGAATAAAGTGGAGTTGCTTATCCTCATGGGCAATGAAAGCCTGAAAGCAGGGAATTACCAGGAAGCGGAAATTTCGTTCCGGAAAGCCCTTGATATCGCAGTAAATTCTCAGCACTGGATACATATTGCCCAATCATCACTTGGATTAAGCCGGACGATGGAAGCCAAAAGCGATTTTTACAGGTCACTGCAATATTATAAAACTTATAACCGATATTCCGATTCCATCACCCTGAAGAAAAAAAGGGAGCAACTGGCCAATATGAAGAATGAATTTGTGAACAGCATCAGAGAAAAAGAAATTGAATCACAAAATAAAAATATCCATTTACTCGACAAAGAGAGAAAAGTAAACCTGATCCAACGGAATCTGCTTGTCATCCTTATGGTGTTTGTGGTAATGCTCGCTGTATTTATTATTGTCAGGTTGCGACAACAAAACAAAAAGGAAAAGTTGCTGCACGAGAAAGATGCACAGTTGCATAAGGCACAACACGAGTTAATGGAGTTAAAACTTAAAAGCAAAGAGCATGATCTGATAAATTTCGCCCTTCATCTGGTTGAGAAAAACAAATTGTTAAGGGAACTAAGCCTTGAACTGCAAAAACTTGCAGGAGGGCCGGATGACAAAAGCAACCGTAAGATGATGGAATTGAACAACCACATCAAACAAGGCCTGCATATTCAGCAGGATGTAAAAGAATTCCAGAACAGGGTGGACGAATCATACCATGATTTTTTTATTAACCTAAAAGAAAAATATCCCAAACTGACGAAAAATGAAGAGCGTTTGTGTGCCTTGCTGAGGTTGAAACTGTCATCAAAAGAAATTGCCGAACTAAATAATACTTCTCTGAAAGCTGTTGAAATGAGCCGTTATCGCCTCCGGAAAAAATGCGGGCTTGAGTTTAATGAATTACTCACTGCTTATTTACAGCAATTTTAAACGTGCATAATGTAGAAGTTTTAATACACTTATTCACTTGGTTTTCATTTATATATGATTTATATGTAGAGTATGTCATTTCGTAGAATGAATATAAATAGCGATTTGTAGAAGTGAAGTAGTATTGTTTTAACATTTCAGCTTTTTCATGAATGATACTTTTGGCTACTGTTTTCAAAAAACCAATACCGTTTGAAGAATGTATATTGAAGAAAGTGTTGTTGAGAAGAACCTGCTCAAGCGTTGTTTGTCAAACGACAAAAAGGCACAAGCCGACCTTTACAATAATTATTCAAAACGACTTTTCGGTACCTGTTTAAAATATGGGAAAAACGCTACCGATGCGGAAGATATATTGCAGGAAGGTTTTATCAAAATATTTAAATACCTGAGTAATTACCGGGGTGAAGGTTCGCTGGAAGGCTGGATGCGCAGGATCATGATCAATACTTCTTTGAATTTTTACAAGCGGAAAAACCTTTTTAACAAAAATATTGATTTTGATGATGTCAATGCTTTTTATCCTATCGAACATGAGATCATCGGAAAAATTTCGCTGAAAGAACTGCTTAAAATGGTTCATGAACTTCCGGAAGGTTATCGTACCGTTTTTTTCCTGAATATCATGCAGGGGTATTCCCACAAAGAGATTGGGAAAATGATGAATATCTCAGTCAGTACCTCAAAATCACAACTTTCCAGGGCACGCTCTTCATTAAGGGACAAGATAAACGGTATGTTGAACTTTGAACAACACCGCATCAACCTGTTATCGGTGATGAATTAATTTTCTATTTCAGGAACATTGAACGCCGTAAGTCACTGAAATTAACAAACCGCAAAAGAAATCACTGCTTTTTCTCATAAATCCCCTCAACAAGTGGTTTGTATTTTTTCATGAGGACTTTCCTTTTTAATTTTAAGGTTGGGGAAAGATCACCGCTTTCCGGTGTCCATTCATCGGCAACCAGCCGAAAAACCTTCACCTGTGCCACATGGTCGAGGTCTTTGTTGTATTTGTCCACCTCAACCTGGTAGCGGTCAATCACTTTTTGTTTTTTTATCAGGTCATTGTTGTCGCGATAGGTAATGTGGTGAATATTACACCAGTTGTGGAGAAATTCAAAATCGGGAGAAATCAGTGCGGCAGTAAATTTTTCATTTTCGCCAATCACCATGAGTTGTTCAATAAACATGGACTCTTTGAATTTATTTTCAACAACCTGGGGTGCTACATATTTTCCGCCTGACAGTTTAAAGATTTCTTTCTTCCTGTCGGTAATGGTCAGCATCCGTTTTTCGTCGAGGGTGCCGATATCGCCGGTATGGAACCAACCGTCTTTGTCAATGGCTTCGGCTGTTTTTTTGGGGTCTTTGTAATAGCCTTTCATCAGGTTGGGCCCTCTTTCCAGTATTTCGCCATCTGCTGCAATTTTCACTTCCAGTTCTTCGGGCACAACCCCAACGCTTCCAAATCTCAGGAAAGGCAGATGCGGCATATTGGCTGAAATGAGGGGTGATGTTTCGGTCAGGCCATAGCCTTCCTGCACGATAATCTTTGCAGCAAAGAAAATCCTGGCCAGTCGTGGTTGCAATGCAGCGCCACCTGAGATCACTCCTTTTAATTCGCCACCGAGGGCTTCACGCCATTTGCTGAAAATCAGCTTGTTGGCAAGGGCAAGTTTTGCATTGTACGCCATGCTCCTTTTTTTGGGGTCTGGATCATACCGGTCACCCATTTTGACAGCCCAAAAAAACAAAGCTTTCTTTATGCCTTTTAAATCCCTGCCTTTATTGATGATTTTATCGTACACTTTTTCAAAAACACGGGGTACGGTAATGAATGTATTCGCTTTGATCTCCCGCATATTATCACCAAGGGTATCCATACTTTCCGCATAGTAAACGGATAATCCCTTCGATTGCCACAAATAATTGCCAACCCGCTCCAGCACGTGCGACAAAGGCAAAAAACTCAAGGCACGGTCTCCGGGTTTAAGATAGGTGACAAACTGTTGTGCCAGCAGAAAATTACTGACCACATTTTTATGGGTGAGCATCACGCCTTTCGAGAGGCCGGTTGTGCCCGAGGTGTAAATGAGTGTCAGCAAATCATCAGGGGAAACCGCCTCCCTCCGCTTCTCAAGTAAAGGCCTGAATTCACTTTCCCGCGATGTGCCGAGATATGCAATCTCCCGCCAGTTTTTCGCTCCTTCAACAGCATCAATGGTATAAACGGCTTCGATGGTTTCAATTTGTTCCGCAATGGGTTTTAATCTTAAATACAGTTCTTTTCCCGAAACAATAAGTATTCGTGATTCGGAGTGGGAAAGAATGTGTTTGTATTCCCTGTCGCTGATGGTCGGATAGATACATACATGAACGCAGCCTGTTTGCGACATGCCGAAATCAATGAAATTCCATTCGGGGCGGTTGTTGGTAACCGTGGCTATTTTGTCCCCTTTTTTAAATCCCAAGGCCAACAGGCCCAAACTGAATTCGTCCACATTTTTCCGGTACGCTTCCGTACTGAAATTTTCCCATTTCCCGTTGCGTTTTATTGAAAGGGCGACATCACGGTTAAAATTTACTTCTGAATTGGTCAGTACGTCAAAAGTGCGGGTAATCTTTGTCAATATTTTTTTTTTTTAGATGATTGGATTGTACAAAGATAATGATTGTTAAAATAGCATCTTACTATGAAGCATGTGATTCTTTAGCGTACAGGAACCGCTTGATCTTTTTTGTGGCCGTTTTGATAAATTCCTCTTTCTGGAGAAAAACTTCCTGAATTTTTGAGAATTTGTTCACCCGTGCATTAACGTATTCCCGTAGTTCTTTACTTAGTTCTTCATATTTCTTTTCGATATAATCTGAAAATTCACCTTTCATGTGCTGGTATTTTTCTTCAACCTCTTCGCGGTTGAAGTGAACCATCGCCACCAGTTTCCCCTTTTGCTGAATAACTAGTGATTCGGCAACATGCTTGAAATTGTTAATGACCGATTCGATATCTTCAGGAAAAATATTCTCGCCACCGGGGCCGATGATCACATTTTTACTGCGGCCACGTATATAAAGATAATTGGTATCGTCCAAAATCCCCAGGTCTCCGGTTTTGAACCATCCGTCATCGGTCATTACTTCTTTGGTCAGTTCGGGCTCTTTGTAGTATCCTTTCATCAAGTTCGGGCCTTTGGCCCATATTTCGCCTTCACCGGTGAGTTTTCCGGGGTTGTGAATTTTTAATGTAACACCCTCAAGCGGAGGCCCGGTTGATTGCAGCTTTGTATTTAGCGGATTAACCCCTGCAAGCAAGGGTGATGTTTCGGTAAGCCCATATCCGATAGCGTAAGGAAATTTGGCCTCACGCAGGAATTTCTCGACGGTTTTGTCAAGTTTGGCGCCACCTATTCCGAAAAATTTTAATTCACCCCCAAAGGTGCGCTTAAGTTTTTTCCCGGCCAACCGGTTAAACTTTTTGCGTAGTGGCGGGATGGCATACAAAGTTCGGGTCAGTTTATTTTTTTGAAATTCGGGCAATACTTTGCTCCGGTATATTTTTTCGATGATCAACGGCACGGTCAGCATCAGGCTGGGCCGTACACTTTTCAGGGCGGGTAGCAAAACAGCAGGTGTTGGTGGTTTTTTAATGTAAAAAATGCTTGCACCGCAAATCAATGGTAAAATAAATCCGATGGTGTTTTCGTAAGTATGCGACAGGGGAAGTACCGATAAAAAACGGTCTTCCGGGTTGATCTCCTGAATGCTTCTGCTGGCGATGGCATTGGAACAGATGTTTTTATGTGTCAGCATGACCCCCTTTGATTTTCCGGTAGTCCCCGACGTATAAATAATAGCCGCCAGGTCGTCATCGGCAACTTTATATTTTTTTACCGGATTTGATCCTTCATTAAACCGGATGCCTTCACGATTGGTTTCTATCAGCGAAAGATCATCAATAAGTATCCGGTGAAGCAGGTTTTCAGGTTTCAGATTTACAATTTTCGATTTCAGACCCTGGGAAATGAAAATGGCACCGGCTTCAGAGTGGGTTAACACATTTTCAATTTCATTCACACTAAAATCGGGAAGGATGGGGACAACGACGGCACCCATTGAAGTGATGGCAAAATAGGCAACCCCCCAGTTTGGCATGTTTGCACTCAAAAGTGCCACACGGTCTCCCGGTTGTATTTCCAGTTTCTCAAGCAACGAAATAATGGAGAGCCTTCGCTTGTTAAACTCAGAGTATGTCAACGGTGTTTCCCCGACAAAGGCAACGGCAGGTAATTCACCAAATTTTTCTACTGACCGTTGTAATAGTGCCGGTAAAGTTAAAATTGAAAAGTCTTGCATTGTATTTTTATTAAAGTTCAAATGTACAACAGTTCCGGATAAAGTGGGTAAATGTGTTTTAAAATCAGAAATAAAGAAACAATCATTTCTATTTTTTGTAATATTGACCATTAAATTCATAAAGGTCAATGCAAAACACAGATGCTTTAAATCCGGTTCCGCAGCGTAAAAAAAATTACGTGCTGTCCATCACCATAATCGGCATACTCTTTTTTATTTTCGGGTTTGTCACCTGGCTGAACGGGATTTTGATCCCCTACCTGAAGATTGCCTGCGAACTCACCAATTTCGAGGCTTTACTGGTAACCTTTGCCTTTTATATTTCTTATACCGTGATGGCTTTGCCTTCGTCATGGATACTGAAAAAAACAGGATTTAAAAACGGGATGATGGTGGGGCTTTTTGTGATGGCTGTGGGGACTTTGATCTTTGTGCCGGCTGCACGAACCCGCATTTACGGAATATTTCTTTTGGGATTATTTATCATGGGTACGGGACTCGCTATCCTTCAAACGGCATCCAATCCGTACATTACAATTATCGGCCCGCGTGAATCGGCGGCAAAACGTATCAGTATCATGGGCATTGCCAACAAAGTGGCCGGTGCGGTGGCCCCCTTAATCCTGGCCTATTTTATTTTAAGTGATGGCGATGCTTTTGTGGAAAATTTAAAAACACTGGACGTCCAGGCCAAGGTGCTTGCCCTGGACGGGCTGGCCTCAAGGGTGATCCTGCCTTACACAGTGATGACCATTGTTTTGGTTCTACTGGGACTGATGATCCGGTTTTCACCGCTTCCGGAAATTGAAGAGGAACAAGATGAAACGGTTGATGAAACCGTTAATCAAAAGACAAATATATTCCAGTTTCCGAATCTTGTGTTGGGTGTCATTGCTTTGTTTCTATATGTGGGGGCGGAAGTTGTTGCCGGGGACACTATTATCCGTTACGGAATATCCCTGGGCATTCCCATCAGCACGGCAAAAGTTTTTACCTCGCTGACACTCGGCTCCATGATTGTTGGCTATATTATCGGAATTATTTTTATTCCCCGATATATCAGCCAGCAAAAGGCTTTGCAGCTTTCCGCCATGCTGGGTGTCGTGTTTACGGTTTTAGTGATAATTACTCCACCGGTTGCTTCCGTAGCATTTGTTGCTTTGCTGGGACTGGCCAATGCACTGGTGTGGCCTGCCATCTGGCCGCTGGCCATACACGGACTGGGGAAATTCCTGAAAACGGGTTCTGCCATGCTCATCATGGCCATTGCCGGAGGGGCTTTGATACCACTTGCCTGGGGTAAATTTTCGGATGTTTACAATTCACAGGCGGCTTACTGGATTCTCCTGCCTTGTTATATCTTTATTTTTTATTATGCTTACAGCGGGTATAAAATGATGTCGTGGAAAACTCAATAATAAACCACTCCGGCATACCCAACCCAATGGTGCATGCTGGCCGGTGCGGTAACCCCCATGTTCAGGTCTTTAACCGGCAAATGCGGGTGATCAATACTGTTGGCATATCCGATGAAATGACCGGTTAAAGGCGGATTTTCCTGCAACCGGTTTAAATAATAAGAGGTGAGCAAGCCGAATGGTACGGAATACCTGCCGCACCAGGTCCATTTATAGGTTTTGTAATCGTTGTCCTCTACCGTAAATTTAGTAAATAATTTTACTTTCTCAGGTGTCAGTTTACCTGTGAGTGTGCCGATGATTTCCTGTTCGTGGGCCAGGGCCTGCTTATATCCTGCCGAATCCGTTCCGTAATAAGCAAAGTTTTTCCCGCCCCAGTCTTCATCTCCGTAATGAACGGCATCGGTTGATATGGCAATGGCATAATCTTTTCCCCATATCCAACCACGGCTCCGGGTCACCTTATTAATGGCATCGGCGAGGGGTTTTGCTATTTCTTTCATCCTGTCATAAGACATGTAAGGAACAAGTATGGAGACGATTTCAAGATTATGATGATAATATTGAAGGAAAGGCAGCAGTGCCTCCACCGAATGTTCAATCCGTTGCATTGAGTCGTTTACCTGGTAGATTCCTTCCGGCAAACTTTTGATAATTTCTTCCCGGATTGGGGAAGGCTTTATCTTTCCGAAAGGGCCTTTCCAGTAATCATAGGAATCAAAAATTATCTGATTTTCAAGGTTGAGCAGCCGGGCTTTGTGCGCCACGCCGATCAGGATGATAGTATTGGCTTTAATATTCTGCAAAACCGCCGGATACAACCAGCCCACGTAAGTGTAATCATCATGAGGGGAAATAACCGTTTTGGCATCAACATCAAATTTCGGGACAGCACCTCGCTGATCTTTGTATAAGCGGTTGATCCGCGCCATCACACTGTCCGTTTGCCAACTGTATTGCGCAAATCCAATCGTATCGGCCAGCGGCCTGAGTTTAGGATGAATTTCCTCCGGGTTTTGGTTGCACGAAAATAGTATGATTGTGCTTGTTAAGACCAAAAGCAATAGATCGATTGGCTTTTTCATTTTCTTTGTTTTAAGATTAACAAAGTTAACCAATTTTTATATCTTGCCGCCCTGAGAACAGACAAAAAAACTGATCAATGAAACCAACACTGTTAATTCTTGCCGCAGGTATCGGCAGCCGTTATGGCGGCGTGAAACAAATGGACAAAGTAGGGCCTTCCGGTGAGAGCATTATTGATTATTCCGTTTTCGATGCCATCCGGGCCGGCTTCGGCAAAGTGGTCTTTGTGCTGAACCCGAAGATCATTGATGATTTCAAAACCATTTACCAACCCCGTCTGCACAGAAAAATTGAAACCGGATTCATCCTGCAGGAACTGCACAATATACCGGAAGGCATTGAATTTAATCCTGAACGCATCAAACCCTGGGGTACGGGGCATGCAGTGCTTGTGGCCAAAGATTATATCAACGAGCCGTTTTGTGTGATTAATGCTGATGATTTTTATGGGCGTAATGCTTTTGTTTTGATTTCAAAGTTCCTGTCATCCCTTAAAAACAACGAACCGAAATATGCCATGGTGGGCTACAAACTGAAAAATACCTTATCGGAAAACGGAACGGTTTCCCGTGGTGTTTGCGAGGTAAAGCATGACCTGCTGACGGATGTAGTGGAACGGACAAGCATTCAACGGAAAAACGGCAGGGTGGTCTATGACGATGACGGACAGGAACATGCCATTGATGAGGATGCAGTAGTCTCCATGAATTTCTGGGGTTTCACACCACGTTATTTTGAACAGGCTGAAGAGGGATTCAGGGAATTTATCCGCAAAAATGCCAACCAACTCAAAGCCGAATTTTATATTCCGACAGTGGTGAACAAACTGATAAAAGCCGGAGAAGCTACCTGCCGGGCACTTACCAGCAACGACCGCTGGTTTGGGGTGACTTATCAGGAGGATAAGCCGGTGACCATCCGTAAAATCAGGCAACTGACGGATGAAAATATCTATCCGGAAAACCTGTGGGAATAATAATAATTGAGTAATTTTACTGATTGTTCCGGCAACCACAAAAACAAGTTGCTTCAACGTATTTAGAACGAAAAAGCCATTATCGTATTCATGCAAAAGATATTCAGCCATTTTTTTTCGGATAAACGAACTGGTTTCCAATTACGAAGTGCTTTTCATTGCCATTGATGAATATCAAAAAGATATTCAACTGACACCTGTGACACCTGCATTATTTCGGACATTTTCGGGAAAATTTCATTTTGTTGACAAAGAGGGAACTGCCTGGCGGCTGGCTGAATTATTACCCGGTGCCATTTCACACGAAATATCCGAAGATCCAGAAATATCCTACCAGGCAGCGAAAACCATGGGTAAATTCCAGTTGTTCCTGAATACATTGCTACAGGAAAAATTTAGCGACACCATTGTAAACTTCCATGATCTTCCGGGCAGGTTCGATATTTATAAAAAGACATTGAATACACCCCGGCCAGAATTATTGGAAAATGCACGGACAGAAATTGAAAAAGCGGAAAAATACTTTTTTATTGTTTCACAATATCAGGATATTGCCGGTAAGCTCCCAAAACGGATCACCCACAATGACACCAAGATCAACAATATTCTTTTTGCAGATAAAAAGATCCTGGTCATTGACCTTGATACCGTAATGCCCGGGGTCATTATGCATGATTACGGAGACATGGTGCGGACATTCACCTCTCCGGCGGCAGAAGATGAACCCGATCTTGATAAAGTGATCTTCAGGGAGGAGCATTTTGAGGCACTGACAAAAGGATATCTTGAACCACTGAAAGATAATCTGACCGGTGTGGAAAAGAAAAGCCTGCTGACAGGAGCAAAAAACATTATTTACGAGCAGGGCTTGAGATTTCTGACAGATTACCTGAACGGCAGCATCTATTACAAAACCGCTTATCCCGGGCACAACCTGATAAGGACACGAACACAGTTCAAACTGCTGGAAAGTATTGTTGAAAATGAAAAGAAATTAAATGACATGATTAATAATCAATTTTGATCTTTGAAATAACAATAGCAAGTTCTTTTAAATCAGGTAAAAATGTGTTGGAACTGCAGGTTGTTGGTGATGACACACACATCGGAATGGCTCGAAGGACTGGAATGAATCCCCAGCCAATGGATTTATCAGTTGGCCAAAAGAAATCATAACAATCAGCGAAAATCAGCGTCTAAAAGATCATAACAAATCAGCGAAAATCAGCGTCTAAAAGATCATAACAAATCAGCGAAGATCAGCGTCTAAAAGATCATAACAAATCAGCGAAAATCAGCGTCTAAAAGATCATAACAAATCAGCGAAGATCAGCGTCTAAAAGATCATAACAAATCAGCGAAAATCAGCGTCTAAAAGATTATAACAATCAGCGAAAATCAGCGTCTAAAAGATCATAACAAATCCGCGAGGATCAGCGTCTAAAAGATCATAACAAATCCGCGAAGATCAGCGTCTAAAAGATCATAACAAATCCGCGAGGATCAGCGTCTAAAAGATCATAACAAATCAGCGAAGATCAGCGTCTAAAAGATTATAACAATCAGCGAAAATCAGCGTCAACTAATAAACAAATATCGAAACAATGAAAAAAACCTTAATCCCCTTCATTTTTATTTTATCCCTGATCGCCGTGAACTTACAGGCACAGGTAAGTTTTTCCACTTACGAAAAAGGTGACGCCACTATTTTTGTGCTTCAAAATCAAATGGTAAGGCAAAGTGTCGTTATCCGCGACAATCAGCTTATTTCGGATACTTTGCAAAGTCTTGAGCAATGGGTCAAAAGATTCAACAGGCCGGTAAATTTTCTGGTCACCGATGCCGGTTTTGAACTGGAGATTGTATGGAACCGCTGGTATGACCGGACACCGGGCACACAAAACAATGCCGATAACCCGGTTTATTTAACCAAAAAGAATTTTGCTTTTGACCATTATCGCATCAGCGAAAACGAGAACAGCGAAAAAGTGCTGGACCTTTATTTCAAAGGCACCGGCAATACAATTGAATTGAGGTTGAGCTACAAACTTGCCCCCGGTGAATTTTATTCCCGGAGAAAGATCGTACTGGAAGACCCCAAACTATATGGCCATTATCTTGAAAAAGTGAATACACGACAGGGGCTGATGGCTTTTGAAGAAACAGGTGCAACAGAAGCTGATATGCTTAACATCAGCATGGAAGGGCTGGGTTATTCCGAAGCTTACCGTGTGGAAAACAAAATAATTTCAGGCGGAACAGAATTGCTTAAAACAGGGGAATTCGGCCAGCCCTTTGCTTTGAGAAACAAAACGGGTGGTGCTTTTGACGGGATTGAATATCCAACCGGTGTAAACGGTGCCAGGCAATTTGCAGGAGGAAAAGTGAAGATTGATTGGCTACCAGTATATCGGGGAAAAACTCGGGGAAAAACCGGTTGAAAGCAACTGGATGGTACTGGGGATCACACCGGAACCTTATGTAAAAAAATGGTTCTTTGATTATGTAAAAAACATCCGGGTGATGCCGGCAGATCCTTACACATTGTACAATAGCTGGTATGACTTACGTTCGGCTGATTATCCGAAAGTTCCCAAAGATGCCATCATGAACGAAAAGAACGTGTTGCGTATCTGGGATGAGATCAGAACAAACATGATTGAGGAACATGACATTCATCTGGATGCTTTTGTCCCGGATGACGGATGGGACGTATATGAAAGCGACTGGCAACTCCGTAAAAAACAGTTTCCCAACGGGTTAAGGCCTATTTCCGATACATTGGTAAAATCGGGAACAACACTGGGTATCTGGTTTGGCCCCACGGGAGGGTATTCCTTTCATAAAGAACGGGTAAAATGGATGTACAATCATGGTTATGAAGTGACCGGAAACGTAAATGACTATGCTTCGGGAATGCTTTGCCTGGCCGGGAAAAATTACAGCAAACTTTTCAGAAAACGCACCACCGATTTTGTGAAAAACGATCACGTGGGTTATTTCAAATGGGACGGTATCCAGTTTGCATGCTCCGAGACGGACCACGGGCATCCCGTTGGTATTCATTCACGCCGGGCAGTGATGGAATCGGTAATTGATCAATGCAGATCTGTCAGGAAAATAAACCCGAATGTCTATATTAACGTAACTTCCGGAACCTGGTTAAGCCCGTGGTGGGTGCAGTATACCAACCAGATATGGATGGATGCCGCCGATTATGCTTTTGCTGATGTGCCGTCCATCAGCCGCCGCGACAATGCCATGACTTACCGCGATTATGCCTTGTTTGACGATTTCCATATCCACAATTTCTGGTTCCCTGTTTCCAACCTGATGACCCACGGCATCATCAAAGGACGGCTGGAAAACATCTCCAAAGAAGAACCCATTGACAAGTTCACCAACAACACGGTTCTTTATTTTGCAAGAGAGGTATCCATGTGGGAATTTTATATTTCACCCGACGAGTTGACCGGTCCCGAATGGAATGCGCTGTCGCAGTCCGTAAAATGGGCAAAAGACAGATATGACATCCTCGCCACCACTTTCATGGTGGGCAAAAATCCAGCTTTGGGGAACACCTACGGTTACGTACATTTCAAAGGCAGCAAAGGCATCATTGCGGTCAGAAATCCGAAAATCGAGAACGACCGGATTACCGTAACATTCAACCCTGAATATGGCATTGATCAAGATGCAGCCAATCTCGTGGTGGAACAGGTTTATCCCAAAAGGTACATTTATCCGCAACTGTATTCTGCCGGCGGAAAGATCACCTTTGATCTAAGTGGTTTTGAAACGGCGGTCTTTGACATTTATCCGTTGGACGAAACAGTGCCTCCTCTGCTGGCAGGCGCTGCCTTTAACCTGAAAACCGACGGAACAACGATGACTTATACCGTGATCAAAGGATAAGAGGGTATCCGGTTTTTAAATCCCGAAAAAATAGAAACCCTCGAACGGGAAGGGATGAAAATCGGAATCAGTGCCCTGCATCCCGATTATCAACCGGATGTGATGGAGCCGGGATACAGTACGCAATTTTCTTCCCCGGATGAAAAATACACTTTTACTATTGATCCGTCCCGTACTTTGTCATCAAAGATCAAGATGGTGGCCCTGTTGCTAAAACCCGACACCGCCTGGGGGAGATTTCCCGGAGTCACCATCCGTCAGGGTAATAGGGAATTAAAAACGGAAAAACAAACAGGCAAGGCCGCCTGGCAATGGGTGTCGGCTATCACAGATAGCAGTTCAAAAGACCTGATCACGGTGGGGATTGATAAAACAGGATGGAAAGGACAGGCACAACTCTGGCTTTACACCGGCAAAAAACAGCACGGATATGTTTTGAAAGTCACCACCGTTGAACAAGTGAAAGAAAAGGTCATGCCACCGTTACCTTTCCCGGTCAACGAGTATCAGGTATTACCAGATACTGGATGAAAAACGGCTGGATTGATTAATTTAGCGAACAATAAAATCATTAAAATAATTTATTATGAACACACGAAAGATTATTTATCTGTTTGTAATTCTGTTTCTTTTATCAGGATTACAGGGCATTGCCCAGATCACAGCCAAAAGCAGTCAACAATCCAAAAAAAATACAGGAACACTTTCCGGTAAAACACCCACCAGTCAGACCGTTTTTAAAACCACACGGGCCGAAGACCTGAAAAAGTTTGAGCATTTTCAGAAAATGTTTCAGGAAGCAGTGAGGGGAGGAGTTACGGAAGAGGCGGAAACCATACGCAACGAACTCGTCAACATTGCAAGGCGTGAAATTGCCCGCAGTAAAAAGAATCTTCAGTACCTGAAGGACGGTGTAACAAAAGATTTGGAAGCATGGCATAAAGAACATGCACCCGACAAGCCGTTAAATATAGAAATGGAAAAGAAAAATCTGAAAAACAGGATCAGTTATCAACAGGCGGTTTTGAACAAATTAATAGCGGCAGACCTGAACAATGTATTGAACCAGCGGGATAAAACATCAGTCACCGGCTACCTGGAAAGTTTTAAAAGACAAATGCAGATCAACCTGAAATATGGTGACGGCAACATGGAAAATCCGACTCCGCCACCCCCGCCTCCAAAGGGTGGAGGAGAACCGCTTGGCGGGCCGGCTTATACCACTAAAAATGGAACTTCCGATACAATGGAAACCGGTGATCCCAGGTTGCAACGTTGGAAAGATTCGCAAACTTCCCTGACCAGCGATTTTTTAACAGGACAATCCGACTTTCAAAAATACCTGGATACCGGCAACAGCAAAATGGCTAAAGCAACCTATCGTTCATTGATTCAAATGATGATGACAGCCATCAACTCATACAACTGGCTGCTGGGACAGATGAACGCTGGGAATATCAGTAAAAAAGGTTTTGATGTTTCTGCACTGCAAAGCAAAGCGAACAAACAACAAAGTATCCTCAACGAGGCACAAAAAATAAAAGTAACAACACCCGAAGACCTGAAAATCAATGCTTCTCAAGCCGTCGGAGTAATTCAAAAATTTGCAGGTACCTTGAAATAAAAATGAGATAATTTACAACTAAACTTCACTTGTCCCCCGCTGGCGGGGGTAGGGGGTGGAAAAAAGATCATTTATTTATTGATTTCAACCATAATTTAAATTTCAAATCATTTGGCCACTTACAATAAAACAACAACGCAACTGTAATGAAAAAATCCGCCATCCTGATCATCATGTTTGCCCTGTTCCAGTATATGCCGGCACAGGAAATATCAACCCCCGACTGGGAAAACCCGGAAGTCACCGGAATCAACAAACTTCCGCCGCATGTCACCATGATCCCCTATTCCAATCTGAAAGAAGCACTGGCGGGGAACGTGGAAAGTTCACCGTGGTATAAATCACTGGACGGTAAATGGAAATTCCACTGGGCCAAAAAACCTGCCGACCGCCCTGTGGATTTTTACAAACCGGATTTTGATGTGTCGGCATGGAAAGAGATTCCCGTTCCGGCAAACTGGGAACTTCAGGGATACGGAGTCCCCATTTATGTAAACAAACATTATGAATGGACTTATGATCCCGACCCGCCACATATTCCTCACAATTACAATCCCGTTGGCTCTTACCGAACTACATTCACGGTGCCTTCGGACTGGAAAGAAAAGGATGTCATCCTGCATTTCGGGGCTGTGAAATCAGCCATGTATGTTTGGATAAACGGACAAAAAGCAGGTTACAGCGAGGGTAGCAAACTGCCTGCGGAATTCAACATCACCCCTTTTATACAAAAAGGGGGAAACACGCTGGCAGTAGAGGTTTACCGCTGGTCAGACGGCAGCTACCTGGAGTGCCAGGACTTCTGGCGTATCAGTGGAATAGAAAGAAGTGTGTACTTGTACGCAGTTCCCGAAGTCAATATTTACGATTTCTTTGCCCATGCCGGATTGGAAAATGATTATAAAGATGGAGTGCTGAAAGTGGAAACCCGGCTTAAAGATTTTTCCGGAAATAAAAAAAGTAAAAAATACAAGCTGACGGTATCTCTCTATGATGATGCCGGAAATGAGATCAAAAGCAAAAAGCATTCATTTACTCCGGATAACCCGGATTCAACTGTTGTAATTACGGAAATGAATGTCAGGGATGTGAAAAAATGGTCGGCAGAAAAGCCCGGTCTTTATACGCTGGTGCTTCATTTGCAAAGAGACAATGGAAAGTCTATTGAATATGTGAGTAACAGGATCGGCTTCAGGACATCGGAAATAAAAAACGGGCAATTGCTGGCCAATGGCGTTCCGATACTCATCAAAGGGGTCAACCGCCATGAACATGATGAATACACAGGACATGTGGTCTCACATGAGTTGATGGAAAAAGACATTGCCATGATGAAGCAATACAACATCAATGCGGTACGCACAAGTCACTACCCCGATGATCCTTACTGGTATGAACTGTGTGACAAATACGGTCTTTACCTCATTGACGAAGCCAACATCGAATCGCATGGTATGGGTTACCGCCCCGACCGCACGCTGGGCAATAATCCTGTCTGGATGAAAGCTCACCTGGAGCGCATCCGGCGGATGGTGGAAAGGGACAAAAACCATCCTTCAGTCATTATATGGTCAATGGGTAACGAAGCAGGGGACGGAATAAATTTTGTTGCAGCATCCAAATGGATACACTACCGTGATCCTTCGCGACCCGTTCAGTATGAGAGGGCATTGAAAAAAAGTTATGTGGACATCTATTCACCCATGTACCCATCCATTGAGTACATCGTATCGTATGCAAAAGAAAAGCAAACACGGCCGCTCATCATGTGCGAATATGCCCACTCCATGGGAAACAGCACGGGAAATCTGCAGGATTACTGGGATGTGATCGAAAAATATGACCAGCTTCAGGGTGGTTTCATCTGGGAATGGGTGGACCAGGGACTGGTACAGTTTGATGACAAAGGCAGAAAATTCTGGGTTTACGGCGGCTATTTCGGCCCTACAGGTACGCCCGGCGACGGCAACTTCTGCATCAACGGACTTGTGAACCCTGACCGTTCACCCCATCCGGCCATGGTGGAGGTGAAGAAAGTTTATCAATACATTAAAATAAAACCGATGAATCAGCCCAAAGGGTTGTTCATCCTGACCAATGGGTATGATTTCACTAACCTGGATGAGTTCGATCTGAAATGGGCATTGCGTGCCAATGGCGAGGATGTACTGACGGGCAAGATCGAAGGGCTTGAACTGGTCCCCCACCGGTCCGATACGATCTATGTACCACTGGATAGGTTTGATTTTAAAAAAGGTTATGATTACAGACTTACCTTTCGTCTGGTTGCCAAAAAGGACAAACCGTTTATTCCGGAGGGAACAGAAGTAGCCGGAGAACAATTCTTTGTGTACTACCGACCCATCAGCACGAGAATCAACATCAACAAATTACCCGGCCTGGCTGTGGACGACCAGGATAAAGAGCTTGTGATTGTGGGCCAGGGGTTTGAGGTGGGATTTGATAAAGCCACCGGACTGCTAAACCTGTATAAAGTGGATGAAACAAAACTCATTGACCGGCCGGTACAGCCCAATTTCTGGCGTGCACCCACCGATAATGATTTCGGGAACCGGATGGATCAACGTCAGGCCATTTGGCGGACGACAGGAAAGCATCTGGTATTGAAAAAATTTGATCTCCAGCATGCCAATAATGCCGTGGTGAGGATATTTGCAAAATATGACATCCCGGATGCAAAATCGGAGTTAGCAATCAGCTACCAGATATACGGAAACGGTGAGGTGGGTGTTGAGATGCAACTTTTCCCCGAAATTCCGGGCCTGCCGAACCTGCCCCGCTTCGGAATGCAGGTGACCCTGGTCAAAGGAAATGAGCAGCTGCAGTATTACGGACGCGGCCCTGAAGAGAATTATTGTGACAGGAATACGGGTTCCTTTGTAGATCATTATTACAGCAACGTTTCAAGACAATATTTTGCCTATATCCGTCCACAGGAAAACGGTTACAAAACAGATACACGCTGGCTGGCAGTAACGAATAATTCCGGGGAAGGATTGTTGTTTAAATCAAAAAACCTTTTCAGCTTTTCCGCTCTTCATTATTCAACGGATGACCTTGACCAGTTGACAAAGAAGAACTATCGGTACACCAAAGACCTGAAAATCAGGAAAGAAACCTTCGTGGACATTGATCTCAAACAAATGGGAGTTGGTGGCGATAACTCATGGGGCGCCAGGCCGCACAAACAATATACACTGCCTGTTGCGGGCTATCGGTTTTCTTTCCGATTCAAACCGGTTCAAAAGGGTGATGACTATTTTGAGATTTGGCAGGAGCGGTTTTAATTTCCTACTCCCTCCTGAAAATCACCAGCCCGCTTGCTCCGTGTGCGATCAGAAAAGAAAATATCTGCAACTTTACACCCAAACAGCTCCGCAAAACGCAAAGCCAGTTTTACGGAGCTGTTTGTCTGTCGCGAGACCTCTATCTTCTCCGCAAGTTCTGTCAGGGTCATCATATTTTTTTCAAACCTCAGTCTTTTCAGATAAGGCTGTTTTCTATCTTTTTCAAGAACTGTCTCACCGATATTGTTTCAAGTTCATTTTCAATTTTCTTCTGCAGCTTGTTATGCCTCGCCGCCGTACAATCGGAAACCAAAACGCAGTTATATCCTTTTTTATTTAAACTGTTCATCGTTTCTTTTACACAATGGTCAGTCGTGAAACCGCAGACATAAATATTTTTAATATTATTTTCTTTCAGAAGCTGTTCCAGATCGCTGCCTTCGCAAGCATCAAAACCATATCTGCCTTTAACGACAATGTCAGTATCTTCATAAATCCCGTCGGTGAATTCGGCTTTCCATGTCCCTTTTGTAAAACGTTTAAATAACCTGGCGGGGAAAGGTGTTTTTTTGTATCTCGTCTTGTCTGTTTTATCTAAAATCAAGGGGGCCTGAAACACCTTTACGCCACGATCCCTGGCCGCCGTGACAACTTTTCGCGCATTACTTATTACCTCTCTCGACAATAACTCTTTTTTTATGATTCGATGGAAGATACCCTTTTCGGTCCAGGTTTTTTGAAACTCGATTAATAAAATTGCCGTCTTATCCATATCATTTCTTTTTAAGGTTAATAACTGCCGGCAAAATTATTCAGGCGATTTCCGAAATACATTTACAAATGTTGACGGGCATTATTTTTTTCTAATTTTTTTCGCAGCCGGCTTAATTGAGTGGGGGTAATCCCAAGATAACTCGCAACGTGGTAATGCCGGATTTTGTTTTCCAGGCCGGGATATGTACTCCTGAACCACAAATAATTGCTCATGGCATTTTCTGATAATAACCTGATCTCTCTGGTTTGTTTTTTTTCGAGGTATTCAAAAGCCAGTTTTTGTAAAAATAAATTGACCGCCCTGTGTTTATCCGATATTTTTATCAGTTCTGCAAAAGGAATACACAGGATGACGGTTTTTACCAATGCCTGAATGCGGGTGATGGATTTTTTTTCGGGCGAAATACCTGATGCTACAAAATCGTTTTTCAACAGGAAATGTTTGTTCCATTCCTCTCCTTTGTCATTCAGATAATAGATCCGTAAAATCCCCCCGATGACAAATCCTAAATCTTTCACATATTGACCTTCCTTTGAAAAATATTCGTTTGTCTCAAGTTCTTTGATATACATGAACGGTTCAATTTCAGACCAGCATTCGTTACCCAACGGATAAATCCCATCAGTTGAGGTTCTTAACCGTATTTTCTGTCGTTCTGTCGGTTTCATTTTTCTACTTGATTGTTACGGTCTCTACTTACCGGGCTTATTGATAAAAATCATTTAATATAATTATGTTCCAGGTTGAGTATTGAATTTCTGTCATCAAACTGGTTGTTAAATATCTTGTTGATCGAATAAACCAACGCGATTTGAAACCGGTGTTCTTCCTTTCCGAAAAGGTCTCCGGTCAGCCCGTTGTTTTTAAGGTAGCGATATTGGAAGCCTACATCAAAATTTTCACCGATACGGTAGAATACATTTGCAATGCCGATCATCTGTTCACTTCCTTTGAAATTGGCAAACGACTTATAGCCAAAGCCGATGGCCACCTGAACAAGCGGCCTTTCATATTTTCGATACAGGTACCTGACGGTTCCGAACGTTGAAAAAGAAGGGGTTTTGACATAATCGGAATAATCGTTTAAGCTGTCAATCGCCTGAAAGCCGATGTTGTATATTCCCTGCAACCTTAAATCAACGAAATGAACGGGATCGGGTTTAATGTTTAGCGTGACCGTACCCAGCACATTTTTCAACAACCTGTCGAAACCGCTGTAATCAGGTTGGTCGGTAATGTAATTGTTATAGCTGATGCCCACTCGCTGGACGACATTTCTGTTCCATATCTGGGTTTCGGGTACAATGTATAAATAAGAAACGCCAAAGGAATTCAGCTCGAAATTTTCGGGCGCTGACAAGTCGGCAAAATTTTCACCGTGAAAGGTCAACCAGTTACGCTGACCGAATATATGCGTGTATTCAATGACGTTACCATATTGGTTATCTTGGGTGTTGGTGCCGTTGGAAAAAGGATTTAACGAGTAGTTAAACTGTATGGCATCATCATCCCGGAGGGTTGGAAACTGATTTAAAATAGTCTGGGTGGCTGACCTGCCTAATTTGAAGATATTTTTCTGTTCCTCAACCTGGATGAATACATGGTTAAAAAACAACACGCCAAGGTCTGATTCGGCATCAGGAAACTGCGCCCCGAAAACCAGTTGTCCCCGCCAGGAATTGTAAAGTTTCTGCCTGAAGCCAAGCAGTATCTGGCTGTCGGAAAAATCACTTACCACTGATGTCGTATTGGCATCATCAATCGTTAGATTTCCTGATACCACTCCTTTTGCCGCCAGCTCAATTTCCGGTGAAACCTGTGCCTGAACAACCATAGCGAGTACCAGTAGCGGAATTATTAAAATATATTTTTTCATTTTTTTCGGTTTTAGGTTATTCGTCCAAAGCTATTTTAGGTAAATATCCCATCTTGCCAACGCTGGTTTCTTCCTTTGGCAGGTCTTCATATACCAAAGCCAGCAGATTACCTCCGGGGTACAGCCCGTTGTTGGTTACTCTCCGGGTGTCGTGGTCGTGGAAAGTCCAGATGCCCCTGTTGTCGCCTTTGATGATGATGTCATAGGTTTTTCCGGGTGTTAACGACACGGTATTTCTCTGCCAGGGTTGAGGCAAAGGCAATCCGTCATCACAAACCATCCAGAAATCATGTCCGTGCAAATGGAGATGGTGATTTTCGGTGCCTGCATTGATTAGTCGTACCCGAATGGATTCGCCTGTCTTGATATACAAATACGGTGTGGAGGGATAGGATTTGCCGTTCACGGTAAACCAGTTGGGATCAGGTAAATCCGCCGGAGCCCTCCGGTTGACGAGATAAGGAGGCTGGTAGCCGTTTGCGATTGAATCGAGAAGCTGCTCTTTGGTGTTAAATACATTAAACCTTTCCGCATTAAATCTGCCCGTTTTCATCAGGTAAGAGCGTTCTTTCATCCTTTCCAGCATGGAATTAATTTCATTCCTGAGAAAATTGACATCATGTGCGGAATAAATCAGGGTGTATTCACGCTCATAGGGAAACGCCTTCCTGATGGGGTCATCATCATTTTCAATGATCAGGCTTCCGAACATTCCTGACTGCATGTGCAACAGCGTTCCCCAGTGACAGTGATAAAAATGGGTTCCGTAGGGTTCGGCAACAAATTCATAGATAAATTCCTGACCCGACATCACCGGCATTTGCGTAACATAAGGGACGCCGTCCATCCGCCACGGCACATGAATCCCATGCCAGTGTATCGTATGGTTCAGGCCGCTGTTGTTTTTGAATATTACCCTTACTTTGTCACCCTGTTTAACCCTGAGCTCGGGACCGGGAACCGTGTCATTAAAAGCCAGCGTATGAATTTTCATATCCGGGGCTAATTCCTGCTCATTGATCCTTATGCTGATCTCAAACTCTTTCCATTCCCCTTTTTTTGTGAATGGCAAAGGTTTCGGAAAGCGGTTTTCATTTGCCGCTTTGGTTTCTTTTGCAAGTAAGTCAGCCGGGAACATAACCATCCCGGCAACGCCCATGGCGCCGTACTTCATAAATTCTTTTCTGTTCATAATGTAATTTATTTTTATAAGAAATTGATAATCTGTAATATAGCAAATCGCTCTAGTGTCAGGTCAAGTATGAAACGACTAATATTCATGACCACGCTCACCACTTTATCTCCTAAAAGGGAACTGGTTGCGGCGGCCTTCCCTTTCAGGGGTCAGGGGTTGCGAAAGGAAACGACATAATTTACTTGACTTAACACTATATGTTTATGGCGTCAGCCTCCGACTCAACATGTTTTTCTTCCAGTTGAAGAGTTGTGAAGTAGAAATTAAATTTTTCTTTCAGGACTTCTTCAGCTTCCCGCAGGATGATTTCCCCTGCGGCATGGTCATCTATCTGAATGTGGGCCGAGAAAATGTTTTTGTTCGAAGTCAGTACCCATGCATGCAGATGTTTGACGCCTTTCACTCCGTCAACGGATAACAAGGCAGATTTGACTTCCTCCATGTCAACCTCTTTCGGGACGGTTTCCATAAAAATATCCATGGCATCTTTGATGATCTTATAGGAAGCCCACAATAAGACCACTCCGAAGGCCATACCGAGGATCGCGTCAATCGGTGTCCAGCCCGTGAGCTGAATGATAAGGGCCGCTATGATGATGAGAATGCTTCCCACAAAAGTCTGCATTATATGCCAGAAAGCGCCTTTCATGTTCATGTTGTCTTGTTGGCTTTTGTAGATCAGTTTAAACGAAATAAATTCCGTGATCAGGCCGCCAATGGCAGCGATGAACATAATCCCCGTCGGCAATTCGAATTCTTTACCCAGGCGGTTGTAACCCATGTAGATCACATAAATTGCCATGCCGAACAGAAAAACGCCATTCAGAAAAGCCCCGACAATTTCGGCTCTTTTAAAGCCGAATGTTGCGTATTCGTTTGGCTCTTTACTCGAAATCCGGTTAGCCACAAAAGCGATTAAAATGCCTCCGACCGCTGAAAAAGTATGGAAAGCATCCGAAATCACCGCCACCGATCCCGAATAAAACCCCAGCCCCAGTTCGATGACAAAGTAAACACCCGTCAGCCATCCTGTAACTTTTAAGATACGGGCATTGGCTTTTACACCATGGAAGCTGCCCCCTTCCTCGTGACTGTTTTTGTGTTTTTGATTTTCCACCCTGAAAATGATAAGTTATTATTGATTTATTGAGCAACGGGTTTTTAAGCCGGATAATTCCTCTTCCTCCCGGAAGTTTGGAACGCGTTGCTTCAAAGTTACTAATAATTGAGGAAAATTGTTTTCAGGCAGGGAATAAATTGCGTTGCGGGCAGTAAATATTGCTTTATGGCGCTTTCCAATTAAAGGTAGTCCTCTCTTAATGGATAAAATGTATCAATAATTTTACAATCCGTAATTGCCCTGCCCGAATGTTCGATATTTGACGGAATGCACAAACCTGACACGGTAACCCGGTACCGGTTCCTTTATTTCTGTCGTTTTTAAATCAATGACTGGCATGGCTTTTTTGTTTTTACATATAATCTTCTCTTGGCGGTGTGAAAACATCAATTACTTCTCCGGCTTCGATCACTTCGATGCTGTGGTTCGTATTTCCCGGGATCACATACGAGTCGCCGGCGGTCAATACCCGGTCATGGCCTGCAAACCGGATTCGTATTTTTCCCGAAACCACGTATCCCGCCTGTTCGTTGGGGTGATTGTGAAACGGAGCCTTGTCGCCGGTTTTGTAGTTCATTCTGGTGATCATCAATTTCTTTCCGTTTGCAAGAAGTTCAAAGTCAATACCCTTGAATTCTCTTTTTTTCAACTCGTTTGATTTAACGATCATTTCGTAATTATTTGGTTTTATACCTGTCCGCCTGGTCAAAAAGAGTCAAATCCCTGTACCCTTTTTTAATCCTGGCGGAATGTTTCACATCTTTGTCAATGTAGTACGTGTCCCCTTTTTCTCAAAATCCGTGACTTTCCCGCAATTGTCAGTTCCATTTCACCCTCAAGCACCACTCCCCATTGTGCATTGTGCGTATGTTCGGGCACTTCCACATTTCTGTCGAATTCCATAAATATGAATTGTTGCTGCCCGGCTTGTATCAAGTAGGATTCAACTCCGTCAACCGGGATATCGGCCCTGTTGTGTTTCGTGATTATTCCGGGGAAGAAGGTTTTTGTTTTCATGTTTATCTGTTTGAGGCTGCCAGCGTCAGGAATTATGAAGTGCACCGGCTTTCCTGTAAAATCTTAATGGTAACGTCCGGCACTATGGTGCATACCGCTTTGATTTTGAGTAAAAATAAGCCATTTTAACGGATGTTCGAAAAACAACGGATAATATGACGTTTGTTAGTCTGGTCAACGGGTTGTTCAATTGCAAGAGGAAAAAGAACGGGTTGGGTTTTTGGGCTTGGCTGAGTCTTAAATTCTGTTATGTTATGCGCTGCTATTTTTTATTTCTTCGCTTAATTTGGCAAGCGAAACTAATAGTATTTCATATGATGAATTCCGTTTTGGTGTATCTGTAAAAACAGAATCAAATTTGAACTTTCCCTTAACTTGCAATAATTATCTTTCTCAACCCTAAAAATAACTCATAAATCTAAAGAGACCAAAAAATAAACCGCTTTATCAGGGCTAAAATTTATTTTGATGTGCTAATGATAAAACAAAAACTATTTTTACCAGAAGGTGTTGAAAAAAAGTGTTATGCTGAAAATTGGTTCTGTGTTGATTTGTGTGAGCAAGATCATTTCTCTGCGAAATAGTTATCCTGTTTTCTCAAACTGCCAATAATATATCAGACAGCAAGCGGTTACGCAAAGGTAAGCAAAGGGGGCACAAAGTTCCGCAAAGAACAATTACCAATCAGCATCCGTCCACATCAGATTTTTCATTTTCCTGCCCACAATAAACAACTTATTCGGTTTGTTTTTATCCTGTTGGAAATGGTCTGATTACTGTTTTTAAAGAAATTATAAACGTGGTTTTACTTCCGGCACATCAAAATAAAAATTAGCCGAAATTACGCGGTTTACCCCGCATGAAAAAAATCCCTAATTTTGCACCCCCGAAAAATACACCTGATATTATATTACTGAGTAATACTTTTAAGAACGATATGCACAATAACAACAAACATAAACTACAGAACATCAGACACCTGACTGACTCCACCTACGTGCTGGAAATGGAACGCCGGGGCATGGAGTTTGAATCCGGACAACATATTTTACTGGATTACACAGTACTTCACGGTGTGAAATATGCCGGCGAGGCGTACGATAAAGACAGCTACGACCCGGAGAGGTATATCCTTTGCACCAGCCGCGACAACAAAGGTGATTTCCACGGCAGGGTGACGGATTACATCAAGCAGCATGATTTTGACAAAAATACGGCGTGTTACTTTTGCGGCAATTTCAATATGATCAGGGATGCGATGAAGCTGCTTGACGAAAAAGGGATTCCGGCAAAGCATTTGCATGCAGAGGTGTATTTTTGATGGAACCCCGCCATAAATGACGGGGACACTGAAAGCGATTATTAAATCAGTTACCCGGTCATTTATGGCCGGGTAAAAACAATCGAACCATGAAATACCACATCGTCCAGTTGGGTTGTCAAATGAACATCTCTGACGGAGAGCGTGTAAGACAGGTGCTTGAAAGCATGGGATTTGTCCGAACGGTAAACGAGGAGGAGGCCAGCCTGTTGGGTGTAATTGCCTGTTCGGTGCGGCAAAAGGCCATTGACAAAGTCTATTCCCGCATTCACAAATGGAACAAGTGGAAAAACCGCAAAAACCTGATCACCTTTGTCTCGGGATGCGTACTGCCTGCCGACCGTGAGCATTTCCTGAAACTTTTCGACCTGGTGTTTCCCATGAGTGAACTGCCCGGTTTACCCGATATGATCAAACAATACGGTATTGTCACCCCCGCAGGATTGCAATCGCTGGACAAAGGGCTGGAACACCTGGAGTCCATACAATCGGAAGAAAACCGGCAGGAAGAAAGCATTTTAAAACCCCATTTGGTGCAAACCGGAAAACCGGAGAAAGGCAACCTGCGGCTCAACCCGGGCATTGAAGAATTCTGGCACATCTCACCGAAATACGGTTCCTGGTTTGAGGCCTACATCCCTATCCAGAACGGATGCAATAAGTTTTGCACCTTTTGTGCCGTTCCCTATACCCGCGGCAGGGAGGTGTCAAGACCGTCCGGCGAAATTCTGGAAGAACTCAAAGAACTGGTGGATAAAGGCTACAAATCCATTACCCTCCTCGGACAGAATGTGAACTCGTACGGAAAAGAGAAAAAGGGAGCGGAGATCAGTTTTGCCGGCTTGCTTAAAGAAATCGGGCAATACGGGGAAGAGTCGGGAAAGGATTTCTGGGTTTACTTCACCTCGCCACATCCGCGCGATATGGCAGATGAGGTTATCGAAGTGATTTCAAAATACAAATGCCTGGCCAAACAAATCCACCTGCCCATCCAGTCGGGTGACGACGGTATGCTGATCAGGATGAACCGGAAACATTCCGTGGAAAAATACAGGGAAACCATCCGTAGTATCAGAAAAATGATCCCGGAAGCCACTCTGTTCACTGACATCATCGTGGGCTTTACGGGCGAAACGGAAAAAGAATTTGAGAACACCCGCCTGATTATGGACGAGTTCAGATACAACATGGCTTACATTGCACAATATTCTCCGCGTCCCGGCGCTGCCAGCTCGCGGTGGGCTGACGACGTGCCCAAAAGCATGAAAAAGGAACGGTACCATATCCTTACGGAAGACCTGATGAAACATTCGCTGGAATATAACACGAAACTGATTGGTAAAACAGTGAAGGTGCTGGTCAGGGGCAAAGACCGCAAAACAGGCTATTTGTCAGCATTGACCGAAGGGAAGATCATTGTGCGTTTCCCGTCGGATGATGATAGGCTGATCGGGCAATTTGTGCATGTTAAGATCAATTCAGCGGTAGCTTTCTCAACTGAAGGGGAGATGGTTACGGTTGATGAAGTACTAAATGTGAACAGATAAAAAAATGACAGATAAATTTTAAAATGAATTAAAAATTAAATAAATGAGCAAAACGGCAAATTTATCAGATGAATTGTTTTTTGTTACGATGACAATTGTTGACTGGATTGATTTGTATACCAGACAGATTCATTTTTGATAGACCAGAAAACGGAATACATTCACATGAATCCGGTGAAAGCGGGTTTTGTCAGTGAACCATGGGAATATTATTATTCCAGCGCCAATCCGAACGGACCGTTGGAAACGTTTGATTTTTAGATTGCTTTAAGCGGGAAAAGATGAAAAAAGTTGCTTTTAAAACACTGGGTTGCCGACTGAACCTGTTTGAGACCGATGCCCTTGCTTCGGAATTCGCCCGGCGTAATTACGAGGTGGTGGAGTTCGGCCGGCCGGCGGATGTGGTGGTCATCAACACCTGCACCGTCACCAACCAAAGCGACCAGAAATCACGGAAGGTGATCAACCAGGCAGCCCGGAAGAACAAAAATGCACTGACCATCATAACCGGTTGTATGGCCACCCATTACAAGGAAAAGTTGCAGCAAAACGAAAAGATTGATTACGTGGTTGACAATGAGCACAAAACCTCCGTGCTGTCGGTGGTGGAAGCTCATTTTAGGGGAGACACCGTTAATCCCGATAATTTTGAAAAAAATGTTTTCGATTTTGAACCGGCAGACGATACCTTCCACACCCGCAGTTTTATCAAAATACAGGACGGATGCAACAACTTCTGCACTTTCTGCATCGTCCCCAAAGTGAGGGGAAGGGCTGTCAGCCGCCCGGCAGAAGACATTTTTGAAAATATCAGGAAAGTGATCGGGTTTGGTTATAAAGAGATTGTGCTTACGGGTGTTAACCTGGGACGTTATCGATATGAAAAATATGATTTTGAAAAACTGGTTGAAACTACCCTGGCCATTCCCGGCGATTTCAGGGTGCGCATTTCGTCCATCGAGCCCGACGGTTATTCCGAAAGTTTTTTCCGGCTGTTCCAAAACCCGAAACTCACGCCCCACATGCACATCTGCCTGCAAAGCGGTTCGGAAGACATCCTGCTGAAAATGCGGCGGATGTATACGGCCGGAGAATTTGAGGAGGTCGCCCGGAAACTGCGGAGCGATTATCCCGGTTTCAACCTGACCACCGACATCATCGTGGGCTTTCCCGGCGAAACGGAAGAAGATTTTCAGAAAACACTGGAGGTGGCCCGCCGGATCGGTTTCGGACATATTCACACCTTTAAATATTCGGTGCGGGAAGGAACGCGGGCTGCCCGGATGCCGGATCAGATTCCCGAAAAGATCAAAACCGCCCGAAGCGACACCGTGCGGAAACTGGCCGGTGAAATGAAACTGGAATACAGGAAATCATTTATCGGAAAAAAGCAAACAGTGCTTGTGGAAACTTTTGACAGGAAAGGTTTTGCAAAGGGTTACGGCGAGCATTATGTGCCCGTTATAATCGAACAAAAAGGGTTGGAGAAGAACAAATTTTATGGTGTTTCCATCATTGGCATTATTCCCGGAAAGGAACCGTTGTTGAAGGGAGACTTATTATAAAATTGCTTCACTGATGATAAAGTCTTTCCTTATCATTTTCCGGTTCATAACTTCTCAAAATTTATAACAAATATAAATAATACTCTATATATTTAATAATCAAAAGAATACCCCCCCCCCGAATGCCGAAGGTTCACCGAAGGCATCCCCGTTTGCATTTCACCGTTTTACGTATTATCTTTGGGATTAGTTAACCTGTCGTTGATTACACCTTAACCAAAAATTATGAAAAGATTAGCAGAAATTATTTGCATCGCTTTACTGATCATTTTTCAATATTACACTTCTCAATCCCAAACAATTTTCAAAGTACCTAAATATCCTTATGAAACATGTATAGCGGATTACGACCAGGATGGTGACAATGATATTGTTGTTGGCTGCAATTTGAATTTTGAAGATGACACTATTGTTTTTTTTATTAACGATAAGTGGGGAAACTTTGAGCAACAACAATTTGCTGCAAATGGTGGAGGTTTTATATACTGTAAAGATTTAACAAGTGATAATTATCCTGATATTATAACAAGAGATGCTGATAGTATTTTCTTTTATGAAAATGATCAATATATTGGAATAGGAACAGGCTATTTTATAAAAAACACTTATGGAAATCCCTATCTTGGGGGGATTGCTGACATCAATAAAGATGGATACTTGGATGTTGTTAATTATGATATAACAACACCTTGGAGTTGGGGTGTAGCGTTCAACAATGGTGATTATACTTTTACTGATACAGCTTTTGTTGAAAATAATGAAACATGGTATCGCACAACTGCCGGCAGTTTAAATAATGATAATCAACCGGACATTTTGGTAACAACATTAGATCAATCGGAAAGTGTTTACATACTTTATAATGATTATCCAAACTTTGAAAAACAAACCATTGCAACACCCGACTGGAATCCAGGGTATATCCTAAATGTTAACAACGACAACCTAAATGATGTTTTACTTGAAAGACCTTTATATATAGGCTCAACCTGGATTGTTAACATGATCAATAAAGATGACCATTTTCAGGCATGTGACACTTTAGTTTTTGTAAATGGCACAGATATAAGAAACATTTGCGATTATAACCTTGACGGATATGATGATATCACAATGAACGTTTATCAGGCAAACAATCAACCGATAGAAGATTCGATTTATATTTATTTCAATGATCAAAATTGTGGCTATACCCATGTGCAAAGTATTTATATGGGTGATTATTACTGGCTGCCCACCATCAATAGCGGTGATTTAAATGGCGATGGTTATCCTGAACTTGTAGTTCAGGGCTACAGCATGCCATCTCCTGATTATATAAGGATACTATGGAATAATGGCGAAGGACATTTTATTGATACCAATTCGGTATATGTTCATCAGAACGAGATTGAAATTCAAAAGCAGATAACTGTTTATCCCAACCCGGCTTCGGGTAGTCTGTCAATCACTTCAACTGCTGAAAAGATAATAGATATAAAAATTCTGGATTTAAACGGGAGGATCATGCTCCAGAAAGAGGTTTCACCTGAACAGGCCAAAGTTAACTTGAACCTAAAAGATACACAATTAAGATCAGGATTATACCTATGTATTATTCAATTGGAAAATGAAGTTTTAGTTTTTAAGAAATTAATATTCAATAAATCAGGTTAATTATGAAATACGGGGAAAATATAAAATCATTATTTTTTGTTAGCATTTTACTTCTGTTTCTAACTCAATGCTATTATTTAAATTCCCAAACAATTTTCAAAGTACCTAAATATCCTTATGAAACATGTATAGCGGATTACGACCAGGATGGTGACAATGATATTGTTGTTGGTTGTTCAGGACCAAACCAAGACCCGGATTCTCTCGTAATTTTTTTTAATGATAGCTGGGGAAATTTTGAAGATCAAAAGTTCGCATTAAGTAATAGAACTTATATTTATTGTAAAGATTTGACAAATGATAATTACCCAGATATAATTACTAGATTTCCTGGAAATCCGGATGGTGTTTATTTTTATGAAAATGACACAAACGGTGGTCTTGGTAGCTCCTACTTTATTACTGATTTGGTGGGGAATACATTTATTGGTGGAATTGCCGACATCAATAGGGATGGATATTTGGATATTGTTAACTACGATATAACAACACCTTGGGGATGGGGAGTTGCTTTCAACAATGGTGATAATACTTTTACTGATTCAGCATTTGTAGCAAGTAATGGAACAAACCTTTTTCTATCCGTCGGGGATGTAAATAATGACTTTGCGCCTGAAATCCTGATGACAACATTAAATCAATCGGAAAGTGTTTACATTCTTTACAATGATTATCCGAACTTTGAAAAACAAACCATTGCAACACCTGACTGGAATAGAGGTTATATCCTAAATGTTAACAACGACAACTTAAATGATATCCTGCTTTTTCGATTATCCTATTTTGGTGACTTTCCGCTTGTTAATCTGATAAACAAAGGGAACCATTTTCAAAATTGTGACACGCTGGTTTTTGTGAATGGTACTGATATAAAAAACATTTGCGATTATAACCTTGACGGATATGATGATTTTGCCACAGCCGTTTATCAGGCAAACAATCAACCGATAGAAGATTCGATTTATATTTATTTCAATGATCAAAATTGTGGCTATACCCATGTGCAAAGTATTTATATGGGTGATTATTACTGGCTGCCCACCATCAAT
>CAJVWU010000031.1 GCA_913009755.1 uncultured Bacteroidia bacterium | reverse complement strand
GGAATGAGATGATTGCTACACCTTTGATGCTTTTACGCAGGGAGGAATGAGATGATTGCTACACCTTTGATGCTTTTACGCAGGGGGAATGAGATGATTGCTACACCTTTGATGCTTTTACGCAGGGAGGAATGAGATGATTGCTACACCTTTGATGCTTTTACGCAGGGGGAATGAGATGATTGCTACACCTTTGATGCTTTTACGCAGGGGGAATGAGATGATTGCTACACGTTGGGTGCTTTTAAGTTTTGTCCTAAATTCACATTCGGAAATGAAACCCGGACAAGAGCCCCAAAGGGGCAAATATCATAAATAAACAGTGGGCGCAGCCCATGGGGTAAAAAACATAATAAACCAAAGCCCCAACGGGGCGTTTATCATTAACCGCGGACGTAGTCCGTAGTGTAAAATAAAAATATAATCAAAGCCCCAAAGGGGCGTAATCAGTAATCATGAATTAAAACCATACCATCATGCCACAATCATTAGTAAAAAACTACATTCACATCGTATTCAGTACGAAACACCGGCATCCATTCATAGATGCAGACATTCAGGATGAGTTATTCAGCTATCTTGGCGGAACGTGTAAAAATCTGGAGTCCAATCCGGTAATTGTCGGTGGGTACAGGAACCATGTTCACATACTTTGTATGCTGTCGCGAAAGATCGCTTTGATGAAACTGGTTGAAGAAATAAAAACATCTTCTTCCAAATGGATGAAAACAAAAGGAAGACAGTACGAAAATTTTTACTGGCAAAACGGCTACGGAGGGTTTTCGGTCAATCCTAAAAAGACAGACGTGGTTAAAAACTATATCCTTAATCAGGAAGAACATCATAAAAAGAAGTCTTTCAAAGAGGAGTACCGTAGTTTCCTGAAAAAATATGAGATTGAATATGATGAACGGTATGTCTGGGATTAGCAGCTTTTCGATAACCTGATCTGATTTCGTCCCGTTGGGGCTCAGGAATGGATTCTGACTATTCATCCCCGAATGCGCACGGGCGATAATCATTAATCATGAGAACAGCCCATGAACATAAACGAAAAGCAGTCCCAAGCCCCAACGGGGCGCCCGTCATCAACCCCGCCGGATACAGTCCGTGGAGTAATAACGGAATATAATACCAGCCCCAACGGGGCGTAATCAAGAACCCGGGAATGTGACAAATACTAAGCAGGAATTCCGTCATTTCCTGATGGCTTCTTATTTTATTCTACTTCACATTAAACTCAAGCAATTTTTCATCTTCAATAAATGCTTCAAAGTGATCGTTGATGGCAGTGGGGCCAACGCCTCCGGGAGTTCCGGTAAAGATCAGGTCGCCGGTTTTCAATGTGATGAATTTAGAAAGATAAGCAATGATGTTGTCAAAGCTGAAGATCATGTCATTACTGTTCCCGGTTTGTCTGACTTCACCGTTTATTTTCAATTGAAAATTGATGTTGTCCAAATCGGGAAAATCAGTTTTTGGCAGAAATTTTCCCACCGGTGCGGCCTGGTCAAATGCCTTGGCAATTTCCCAGGGCAATCCTTTTTTCTTACATTCGGCCTGGATGTCACGGGCGGTGAAGTCAATCCCAATGCCGATCTCGTCAAAATATTTGCGGGCAAACTTTTCTTCAATATGTCTTCCGTTGCGGGAGATTTTCAGGACCAGTTCGGTTTCGTAATGTATATTGGTTGAGAACTCCGGGTAAAAAAACGGATTGTTCTTTTGCAGCAAAGCCGTGTCGGGTTTCATGAAAAAGACGGGCTTTTCGGGAACCGGGTTTTTTAATTCTTTGGTATGTTCAACATAATTGCGGCCTATGCAAATGATCTTCATATTTTCTGTGTTATGATTTCTGATTCATCCTCAGCTTAATTTTTGTCATCAGGTTCTTGGTGAACAAAGGAAAGTCGGCTTTCATGATCCAGCCATAATACGACGGTTCTTTGACAAAGACTTCCTCAACCGTTTTACCTTTGTGTTTGCCAAAGTTGAAAGTTTCTTTACCTTCTTTATTATAGATGACCTGCCCCATCAGGTCTGCATTGCGGTGGTGCGATGAAAAATTGTGCAGTGCCTCCACATCGTTTTGTACCGGCACAACCGGGTTTCCGTCTTTGTCGGTGATTTCCACATCTTTGTATTTGTCAAGCTGGGCTTTCAGGATTTCATAAGTTGCCAGTGCATCGGCCGCCGCCGAATGTGCACCGGTGTGCTCTTTGTTCAGAAAAAAACGGCTGGCAGCCGACAGCGTACGGGGTTCCATTTTCATAAATATATTCTGGACATCTATCAACCGGCGGTTTTTTACATCGAAATCAACACCGGCACGCAGGAATTCCTCAGTGAGCAGGGGGATATCAAATTTTAGCGAATTATATCCGGCAAGATCACAGTGTTCCAGAAAATGACTGATCTCGCGGGCAACCTGCTTAAAGGTGGGCTTGTCTTTCACGTCCTCCATCGTGAAGCCGTGGACAGCCGTGGCTTCTATTGCAATCGGGTAATCCGGGTTTACGAGCCATGTCTTGCTTTCGGTGGTGCCGTTGGTGTTTATTTTCAGGATATTTATCTCAATGATACGGTCTTTGGCCACATTCAGCCCGGTGGTTTCCAGGTCGAAAAAGGCGAGGGGGCGTTTTAGTTTCAGGTCCATTGAATTGGGTTTAAAAGATTTTTCGAAAGTATGAAGTTTTGTTGTCCGGTGGTAAATTTTTGAAGTAAAAATTTAGAGTAAAAAAGAATTGGGAAAATGAGAGGTTGTTGGTAAGGATACCAACAACAGGGGAAACAGGGGGAAATTAAATCACCGTATCCTCACTAAAGTTCTCCAGCAATTCTTTCACCCTCCGGATGTACATCCCGCCCAGTGCCCCGTCCACCACCCGGTGGTCATAAGCCAATGAGAGGATCATAATGTGCCGGATGGCAATCACATCGCCCTGGTCTGTTTCCAAAACCACGGGTTTTTTGCGAATGGCCCCGATGCCCAGTATGGCCACCTGTGGCTGGTTGATGATGGGTGTACCGGTCAGGCTGTCGAATGATCCGAAATTGGTGGTCGTGAATGTACCTTCGGCAACTTCATCGGGATTCAGCCTGTTGGCCCTTGCCCTTGAGGCCAGATCATTCACGGTTTTTACAAGACCGATAAGGCTTTTTTCATCGGCATTTTTGATGACGGGAACAATCAGGTTTCCGTTTTTAAGTGCTGTGGCCATCCCGATGTTTATATTTTTCCGGTAAATGATGTTGTATCCGTCCACCGAGGCATTGACCTGCGGGTAGTCTTTCAGGGCTTTGGCAGCGGCATCAATAAATATTGGGGTAAAGGTCAGCTTTTCGCCTTCCCGTTTCAGGAAGGTGTCTCTTACCTTGTTCCGCCAGTTGACAACCCGGGTAACGTCCACGTCAATGAAAGAGGTTACGTGCGGCGATATCTGTTTCGACATCACCATGTGGTCAGCAATCATTTTGCGCATGCGGTCCATTTCAACAATCTGATCCCCTTCCATTGTATTAACCGGGGGAAGCGTAATGGAAGGCTCTGACGATTTAGCCGTTGCGGCAGGGGAGAGGCTTCTTTTTTCAAGGTATGCCAGGACATCCGCTTTGGTGACGCGTCCGTCTTTTCCACTTCCCTGCATACTGTCCAGTTCGGCAACACTGATGTTTTCGGTTTTGGCTATGCTCTTAACCAACGGCGAATAAAAACGGGTAGAAGAGGAGAAATCCCCGGAAGCCTTTTCAGTTTTGACAACCGGTTCGGATGTTTTTACTTCTTCTTTTTTATCCGCCGTTTCATCTTTGGGCTCCTCCTTCAATTCCGCGACCTGAATATCCTGACCGACAGCCTGTGTTTCCTCACCTTCTGTTTTAAGAATGGCAATAACTTTTCCTACAGGTACTACATCCCCTTCGTTAAATAATCTTTCAATCAGGATGCCATCCACAGGGCTGGGGATTTCAGAGTCCACTTTATCGGTGGCAATTTCAATGATGGATTCATCTTCTTCCACAGTGTCCCCGATTTCTTTGATCCAGCGGGTAATGGTAGCTTCTATGATGCTTTCGCCCAATTTGGGCATGATAATTTCAAACCTGGCCATCCTGTTTGTTTTCAATGATCATTAATTGTATTTTTTTTCAACCCGTTTTGCAGAAAAACTGCCGACCGGATTCCAAAGTGCAAAAGTAGCCATTTTTTATTATGTGGAATAAATCTAAATTGAATTCACGATAATAACCAGAACCTTGTCCTTTTTCCTTTTGGATGATTAAACTTAACATCCTGGTTCATAATAACAAACAGCATATTTTATAAAATCGTCAGCTAAAAAATAACAGATAATGTAAAGGGTTCATTCCTAAACTTTTTAAAGAAATTTCCCATTGATTGCAGATTTTTTTAAAGAATTTATATTTTTGTTTTATTAAGCTTTCAAACCAAAAAAAACGATTCAAGGCAGGATGGATGAAAAAGAAACCAGGGAAAGAAGAGAAGACATTTTTTCCAAAGTAGTCAGGGCAGGCAAAAGGACCTATTTCTTTGACGTAAAAGCAACCAAAAGCGATGAATATTATCTTACCATTACCGAAAGTAAGCGTCGCTTTAATTCGGAGCAGGGAAAGTTTTATTACGAAAAGCACAAGGTTTTCCTTTACCGGGAAGATTTTGATAAATTTCGTGATGGACTGGAAACTGCATTGCATTTTATTGAAACCGGTGAATTGCCCGAACCGGAACCTGAGAAAACCGATAAGGAAACTCCGGCTGAGTCTTCGGAAAAAACAGATGGAAAAGCTGAAGTGGACGTCACATTTGAGGATTTGGGCAAAGAGTAACCCGTTTCCTGAATAACCATCCGGCAGGGTTGGGGTTTTTCCACTTAAATGGTCCTGAGAATTTATTAAACCGGGGCTTTTAGCATAGTTTAATTCATTGTGTTAAAAGCCTTTTTGTTTGTTGAAAACTTCCTCATCGCCAAAACACCCGGGTGATTGAAAATTGTATTTTTGTGTGTATCCAAATTAGTAAACAAAAGGATTAAATATGGGAAAGACAATTGCAGTAACCAATCAGAAAGGGGGCGTTGGCAAGACAACAACCGCCATAAACCTGGCTGCCAGCCTGGCGGTACTGGAGTATAAAACCTTGCTTGTGGATGCTGACCCACAGGCTAATGCCACATCAGGAATTGGTTTCGACCCGAAAAACATCCAGACGAGTATTTATGAATGCATCATTGATAACCTTGATGCCCGGAATGTAACACTTCAAACGGAAACACCCAACCTTTACCTGATCCCTGCCCACATTGACCTTGTTGGCGCTGAAATTGAGATCATCAACATGCCCAACCGTGAAAAAATGATGCGCCGTACCCTGAAAAAAATAGAAGATGAATATGATTTTATCATCATTGACTGTTCCCCTTCACTGGGCCTTATCACGATAAATGCGTTAACAGCCGCCGACTCGGTTATTATTCCCGTTCAATGTGAATACTTTGCCCTTGAGGGCTTGGGGAAGTTGCTGAATACAATCAAGATCGTTCAAACCCGCCTGAACCCCGACTTGTCCATCGAAGGCATCCTGCTTACCATGTTTGATGTCAGGCTGAACCTTTCGAAACAGGTGGTGGAAGAGGTGAAGACCCATTTTCAACAGATGGTTTTCGACACCATCATCCACCGCAACACACGGCTTGGCGAAGCCCCCAGCTACGGCAGTTCCATCATTATGTATGATGCTTCCAGTACGGGTTCGGTGAATTACCTGAACCTGGCACGGGAGATTTTACAGAAAAACAACATGACGGGAATGAGCAATGCAGAAAAACAAATTGATTTAGCGGATGAACAACGGTAAGCCTAAAAAGAAAGTCCTGGGACGCGGACTGGATGCCATTCTGCAAAGCCCTGATACCGACATCACCTCAACCGATATTTCAGGAGGTTATGTTGCCGGTGCCATTGCAGAAATCGAAATAGATAAAATTGAAACCAACCCTTTTCAGCCCCGCTCCGATTTTGATGAGATGCACCTTCGCGAAATGGCTGACTCCATCAAAGCGCAGGGAATTATTCAACCGGTTACCGTACGAAAACTGGGGTATGACAAATACCAGTTAATTTCGGGTGAGCGCCGGCTGAGGGCAACCCGCATGGCCGGGCTGGCAAAAATACCGGTATTTATCCGCATTGCCAACGATGAACAGATGCTTGAACTTGCCCTCATCGAAAATGTACACCGGAAAAACCTGAATGCCATCGAAGTAGCCATAAGCTATCAGCGGCTGCTCGATGAATGTGATCTTACCCAGGAACAACTCAGTAAAAGCATTGGCAAAAACAGGACGACCATTACCAATTTCCTGAGGTTGCTGAAACTGCCACCCGAAGTGCAGGTAGCCCTGCGCGATGGTTTTATCACCATGGGCCATGCCCGTGCAATGATTGCGGTGGGAAATGAAAAAGAACAGTTGAAAATACTGGATCAGATTATCAAAAACGGACTGAATGTGAGGCAGGTGGAAGAGATAGTGAGGAAGATCGGCAAAAAGTCAATGATCGTACACGGAAAAAAAAGGAGCCTCCCCGACAGGTTTAAACAGACCACAGCCATCCTGAGCCAAAAATTCGGGGCAAAAGTAAGCCTCAGGCGCAACAATAAAGGGGAAGGCTCAATCGTTATCAGTTTCAGGAATGATAATGAATTGGATAAGATCATTTCGTTGATGAACGAATAAATAACTCCCGTGAAATCTTTAATCCGACAAGTTGTTTTATGGCCGGTGGTTTTGTTGCTGCTTGTTGTGATGCTTGTGCCCTTGCCGGCTATTGCCCAGAAGAAACAAAAAAAGGAAAAACCGAAAAAAGAGAAAACAAAGCAACAGTGGCCTTCACCGCATAAAGCTACACTATGGGCTTTGCTGCCCAGTGCCGGACAGATTTACAACAAAAAATACTGGAAATTGCCCATCGTGTATGCAGGCTTTGCTGTTACAGGCTATTTTGGCATTGCTAACCGGACAGAATATCTTAAATATAAAGAAGCTTTTATGTGTTCCGAAAAAGCGGATAATGATAATAATTTCACCTGTAATAATCCGTTAGCTCAAAAATATAAAACCAGTGACCTGTTGTCTATCACTAATTATTATCGAAAAAATATGGAATTGTCGTTCATTATTATGGGTGGATGGTATATCCTGCAGATACTGGATGCTGCGGTTGATGCCAATCTTTATTACTGGAACGTGGATGACAACCTGACCTTACAGGTAGAACCGGTAATTCAGCCTTTTAATATACCCAATGAATTGCCGGCTCATAACGGGATCAGGGTAACTTTAAAATTTTAAACCGGCGAAAATGAAGATTGTTATTTCAGGGTATGGAAAGATGGGCAAAGAGGTTGATAAAACCGCTTCGTTGCGTCATCATATCATTGTTGCAAAACCGGACAGGAATGACGACTGGAATAAATTTAAAATAAAGATAGAAAATGCAGATGTGGTCATTGATTTTAGCATGCCTGCTGTTGCAGTTGACAACATTTACCGTTGTTTTAATCTCGGATTGCCCATCGTTACAGGCACTACAGGATGGTACGGCCGGATGAATGAAGTAAAAAAGGTTTGTGCTGAAAAAAATGCTGCCCTGTTTTATGCCCCCAATTTCAGTATTGGCGTTAACCTGTTTTTCAGGGTCAACGAACAGCTTGCGCACATAATGGCAGGTGTGGAAGGATACCGTATGCACATTGAGGAAACGCACCATATCCATAAACTGGATGCTCCCAGCGGGACAGCCGTCAGGGTGGCCGAAGGCATTATCAATAACAATGATAATCTTAAAAAATGGGTTAACTGCCAATCGGACAAACCCGATGAATTACCTGTGATCTCTTTTCGTGAGGGGGAAGTGCCCGGAATACATGCCGTGATCTACGAGTCGGATGCTGACCGGATCACATTGAAACACGAAGCTAAAAACCGGAGTGGGTTTGCTCTCGGTGCTGTGCTGGCTGCGGAGTTTCTGGTTGACAAAAAAGGGGTGTTTACGATGGGGGATTTGCTGAAATTATAATCGAGTTTGCCGGGGTGACGGTTTTATTTCGGGTATAATGAAAAATCAGATTTTTAAAGTTCCGCTGAAAAATATTTTTAGCTTTGCGGTCTTCAAACAATTAACAATAATTAAGGACTGTTATTCCTGAGAGATAATACCTTGCAACCATAATTTAAATAAAATGCCATGCTTGAATTGATTATATTACTTCCTTTATCATTTTCTTTTCCCACAATTTTTGCCTGGGGTGTATTTGAAAAAGCGGGAAGGAAAGGCTGGGAAACCTTAATCCCGTTTTATAATCTTTATGTTTTACTCGTTATCATAAAAAAGCCCTGGTGGTGGTATCTGTTGTTGTTGTTTCCGTTTATCAACGTATTTGTCTATATGCTGGTGCTGGTAGAGGTCGCCAAATGCTTTAAAAAATACAAACTCTGGGAACAATTTGTTGCGGTGGTCTTTCCGTTTATTTATATGCCCTGGCTGGGTTGGAACAAAAATGAAGCCTTCACTGATCCGGACGATCTGGAACCGGTAAAAAAAGGCTGGGTACGCGAATGGGTGGATGCCATCATCTTTGCTGTGGTAGCGGCCACCATTATCCGCACTTTTTTGTTCGAAGCTTACACCATCCCAACATCATCCATGGAAAAATCAATGCTGGTGGGTGATTATCTTTTTGTTAGTAAAATCGCTTACGGCCCGCGCATACCGATGACACCCATTGCCTTTCCTTTTGTGCATCATACCCTGCCTTTTACCAAATCCACCAAATCGTTTGTGGAATGGATTGAACTGCCCTATTACCGTTTTCCGGGATTGGGCAAGGTTCATCATAACGACCCGGTGGTGTTCAATTATCCGGAAGGGGATACCGTTTCTACCCGTTTTCAAAGTAATGCCAGTTATTACCGGCTGGTAAAAGAATACGGACGTAAACGGGTATGGTCGGACAAAAGAAATTTTGGGGAAATTGTTGTCCGCCCGGTTGACAAACGAGAAAATTATGTAAAACGGTGCATTGCCCTTCCGGGGGATACACTGCAAATTATCAACCGCCAGGTTTATATTAACGGAATAGCCGCCAAAACCCCGGAAAAATCGGAAACAACCTATTACGTTCTGACAGATGGTAGTAATTTTAATCCGAAAATACTTGAGAACCTGGATATCACAGAATACAGCCGGACAAACCAGCCCGGTGTATTTATGATGGATCTCACCAAAGAGGTGAAAAATAAAATTGAACAATTTAGTATTGTCAAAGAGGTTCAGCCCATCAATGATGAGCCGGGGAAATGGGATCCGGATACCTTTCCCTTTGACTCGGTTTACAGATGGAACCGTGACAACTACGGTCCAATCTATATTCCCAAAAAAGGGGTTCCTGTCCCGCTGAATATTCGTAATCTGCCTCTTTTTAAAAGGCTTATTACCGTGTATGAAGGTAATAAACTGGAAGTAAAAGACAGCACCATCCTGATCAACGGGATAGCGGTTAACTCCTATACACCCAAATTAAATTATTACTGGATGATGGGTGACAACAGGCATAATTCGGTGGACTCGAGGTATTGGGGTTATGTGCCCGAAGACCACATTGTGGGTAAGCCCGAATTGATCTGGTTCTCCATCAACAAAGGAAAAATCCGGTGGAACAGGTTGTTTACTTTTATCAAATAACATAAACCTGCCGGATACGTTTTCAAGTAAAAGTTTGATCCCTGTTTTTGATCAGCATGGATTTATTAACCAAAAATTGTTTTTAATGCCACTGCCGGGTTTTCTTTCCATTGCCTATTATTGTTAACTTTGCGGTGCACAAAGTTTTGCTTAAATGCCTGAAAAATCAAATAAACGAAAAAGCAATGTCTTGAAAAAAGCGGAAAAGAAAACCAGTCTTAAATCCGCGGGTAAATTAAAACGGCCTGATACTGCAAAAAAAAGCAGGTCAACTCAACACAACCCAAAAGTAAAACGGATCACTGGTTTTTTTCTGCTGCTTGTGGCTATTTATCTTTTCCTGGCTTTCACCTCATACTTCCTCAATTGGTTTGAAGCGACTACCGGTCAAACATTCAGCGACCATACGCAGACTGTCCAGAGCTGGACCGGTAAATTCGGGATCATCCTTTCCGAATGGTTAATATTAAAGGGAGTCGGCATCGGGGCTTATTTTTTCCCATTGCTGTTTATGGGTATTGGGTTTTCCATGCTTCTTAAAATCAAGATGTTTAAACTCTGGACATGGTTCCGGTTTATTGTTTTCGGCCTGCTTTGGTTGCCCATGTCGCTTAATTTTATTTTCCCGCACAAACCCATGAATATACTCGGTGGCATGGCAGGTAAGAACCTCAACAATTGGATGATGCCTTATCTGGGTATGGTGGGGCTGATTTTCCTGTTGATTTTTGTCCCGGGCATTTTTATACTGATCAGGTACAGTTTTAACAAAAAGAAAAAGACGCCAAAATCCGGTGATAAAGAACAAAAAGCAAATGGAAAAAACGGGAACAAACCCGGTGAAGATTTATACAATACATTGGAATATACGGTAGAAGATGAAGCCTATAAAAACCCGGAGGATAATAAGGAAAATAATTTTGAAATCGTGGTTGATCCTGCTATTAAAGAGAAAGCTGCCGTCAAAAAAGAAGAACTGGTTGAAAATCAGGGAGATGATATTGAACTGACCATCGAAAAACCGGTGGAGGAAGAAAAGAAGGTTAAACCCGGTGATCATTTTGGCATTGACACCAAGTTTGACCCAACGCTTGATCTGCCTGATTTTAAACTGCCCCCTTTAGATTTGTTGAATGATTATCATGATGATAGCATACAAGTTGACAAGGATGAACTGGAAGCCAATAAAAACAAGATTGTTGAAACGCTGAACCATTACAGCATCAGCATTACCCGCATTAAGGCTACCATCGGCCCCACGGTCACTTTATATGAGATTGTCCCTGCGCCGGGCATTCGTATTTCAAAAATTAAAAATCTGGAAGATGACATTGCGCTGAGCCTGTCGGCCATGGGCATCCGCATTATTGCACCCATCCCCGGCAAGGGAACCATTGGCATTGAAGTGCCCAACCGCAATCCCAAGATTGTTTCCATGCGTTCTATCCTGGCATCCGAAAAATTCCAGCACAATCAATATGATCTGCCATTCGGACTGGGAAAGACCATCGCCAACGAAAGTTTTGTTGCCGACCTGACCAAGATGCCGCATATCCTGATGGCAGGAGCCACCGGACAGGGGAAATCCGTCGGCCTGAATGCCATCATTACTTCTTTGCTTTATCGTAAGCATCCTGCCGAGTTGAAGTTTATCCTGGTTGATCCCAAAAAAGTAGAGCTTACTTTGTATTCAAAAATTGAACGTCATTACCTGGCCAAACTACCCGATACGGAGGAAGCCATTATTACCGACACACGGGTGGTTGTCCGTACACTCAATTCGCTGAGCATAGAGATGGATAACCGATATGAGCTGTTGAAAGATGCGCAGGTGCGAAACATGAAAGAATATAACCGGAAATTTATCGCCCGTAAACTCAATCCCAACCATGGCCACCGTTATCTGCCTTATCTTGTATTGGTCGTTGATGAATTTGCCGACCTGATCATGATGGCGGGCAAGGAGATTGAAGGCCCCATCACACGGCTTGCCCAGTTGTCCAGGGCCGTGGGAATCCACCTGATCATTGCTACCCAAAGGCCGTCGGTCAATATCATTACGGGAACCATAAAAGCCAATTTTCCGGCCCGTATTGCTTTCCGTGTTATTTCCAAGGTAGATTCACGTACTATCCTTGATACAGGCGGTGCTGACCAGCTTGTGGGCCGCGGCGATATGCTGCTTTCCACCGGGAGCGACATCATCAGGCTGCAATGCGCTTTTATTGATACGCCTGAAGTGGAGGAAGTAACTTCGTATATCGGCGCACAGCGTGCTTTTCCGCAGGCATGGCAACTTCCCGAATTCTATGAAGAAGACACCAATAACAAAGTGGATTTTAATGCCAACGAACGGGATGAACTGTTTGAAGATGCCGCCCGTATCATTGTGCAAAACCAGCAAGGCTCCACCTCGTTGTTGCAACGCAAACTGAAACTGGGCTATAATCGTGCCGGACGAATTATTGACCAACTGGAAGCGGCCGGTATCGTCGGGTCGTTTGAAGGCAGTAAAGCGCGTGAGGTAAAAGTGGCCAACGAAATGGCTTTGGAACAATTCCTGAAAGACCTTGAACTAAATAAAAATGATGAAAACAAAAATTAACAATATGAAAAATGTACTGATGCTCTTTCTGCTTCTTTTTTCTGTTACAATTTCCGATGCGGTTGCCCAAAGTGATAAAGAAGCCCGGCAGTTGCTTGAAAATGTAATCAATAAGATGGCTTCCTATAAAAATTTCAAAGCTGACCTGTCCTACACCATGGTGAATGTTGAGATGGATATCAATGAGAAAAAAACAGGGGTGATCTATGTGCAGGGCGACAGCTATCGTATTGAAATGGAGGGACAGATCATCATATCTGACGGGAAAACCATCTGGACTTATATTCTTGATTCGGGTGAAGTGATGATAAGCAATATGGAAGATAGTGACGAAAGCATTTCTCCGAATAAGATATTGACCACTTACAACCAGGATTACAAAGCCAAATTTGATCAGGACAAAAAATATAAAAACTCAGAGTTGAAAATGATTGACCTTCAGCCAAAAGATAAAAAGCAATTTGAAAAAATGAGCCTGTTGGTTAATCAAAAGAAAATGACCATTGAGAATTTTTCGGTTTATGATAAAAACGGGAATGTCTTTACCTATCACATCATAAACCTTACACCCAATATTACTTTGCCTCCCGATACGTTTACCTTCGATCCGAAAAAACATCCGGATGTTGAGGTGATTGATATGCGGTAGGTTGTGGAGTATTACTGGTTCTGTATCGCCCTTTTTTTGTGTTTGTAAGTAGCGCCTGTAAACAGTACCACGAACCAACCGATAAACAGGGTGATTGCACCAAGTAAAGAAACCTTGCCCATTACGCCGATGATCAGTTTGGTTACTTCTTCGGTAGCCATAAGGTACAAACCGCCCGAGAACAAAACAGTTCCTATTACAAATAAATAATAACTGGCTCTCAAATTGGAACGCGAAACATAGCGGTTCATGAAAGTCATGGCAAGAAGGGCAGCGGCATGGAACATCTGAACCGCAAGTGCCAGATTGTAAAGGTTCATATTTTCGGCAGTTATTTTGCCATTTAAAACCTGAATCTCAAATATTACCATGAGCATGGCCCACATGCCCAAAATAGCCACCGTAACTAAATATCTCTTTGTCATAATTTGTTTGTTGATAAGACCACGAAAATAGAAAATTTCCAGGATTTTCCCGTCAGGTCTTTTTAATGATTTATCCTAAGTTTTAAGCAGTGTCAATAGTTTTTAACTTTGCCCCGCATTAAAAAAACGCATCAAATTATGAAAACATCTGTAGAAATTAGCTATTATCCTTTGCACGATGAGTTTATCCCGCCCATTAAGGATTTTATCGAAAGGCTGAACAACCATGAAAATATTACGGTTCAGACCAACGGGATGAGCACACAGGTTTTTGGCAATTATTTCGAAGTGATGGAGATATTGACACAAGAGATATACAAATCCTTCGAGGTCCCTCATTCTGTTTTTATTTTAAAGGTTATCAATGCCGGTCTAAACGTTGTAAATAGTGGACTTTAATGCCTTTTTCCATATTTTTTACCAAAACCTGATTGATACTTCAATACTCGAGATCGTTGCGGTGGTGTTCGGGTTGGTCAGCGTTTGGTATGCCAAAAAGGCCAACATCCTTGTCTATCCCACAGGCATCATCAGTGTGCTGATCTATGTGTCCATCTGTTACGATGCGAAGCTTTATGCTGACATGGGGATCAATGCTTTTTATTTTGTGATGAGTGTTTACGGATGGATCATGTGGTCGTTGAAAACCGGAAAGCCCGGCCACAAACACGAGAGGCCAATCACATTCAGCAGCCGGAAAGATAATTTGATTTCTATCGTATTCTTCTTCGTTTCGCTGGTCATCATCATGTTGCTGCTCAGGTATTTTAAGTCGGATGATGCTGCATACTGGAGTACAAATGTTCCTTATATTGATACTTTTACGACGGCCATTTTTATTGTAGGCATGTGGCTGATGGCCATGAAAAAAGTAGAGAACTGGATTTACTGGATCGTGGGTGATGTGATTTCCGTCCCGTTATATTTTTACAAAGGACTTGTCTTTACCAGCTTTCAGTTTTTTGTTTTTCTCATTATAGCGGTTATGGGATATATTGAATGGCGTAACAAAGCAAAACTTCAACTTGAAGCCTCTTAAACGCATAGCAATCACCGGCCCCGAATCAACGGGAAAAACGTGGCTGGCCCAACATCTGGCCGGTCACTATCAAACGGTTTATGTGCCTGAATATGCCGTTGAATATTTAAAAAAAAGCGGGCCTGATTATAATCAGAAAGATATTGTGAACATTGCAAAGGGCCAGCTAAAACAGGAAAATGAATTGGTGGAAAAATCCAAAAGGCTGCTTTTTTGTGATACGGACTTGATGGTCACCAAAATTTGGAGCAAAGTGGTCTTTGGTTCTGTTCCCCGATGGATTGAGCAAAAAGTAAAAGAACATCAATACGACCTGTATTTATTATGTTACCCTGATATTGAATGGGAATATGCCCCGTTCCGCCAGAATCCGGATGACAGGGATTACCTTTTCGGACTGTATGAAGAAGAAATGCAAAAGCAGCACTTCAATTACCGTATAATTAAAGGACACGGAAACCAAAGGTTGAAAAATGCCATTAACTTTGTGGATGAACTAATTTGATGAAAAACAATTATAAAATACTCTATCTAACCCGTTGGTATCCAAACCGTTACGACCCTATGCCCGGACTTTTTATCCGGCGCCATGCCGAAGCGGTAAACCGTTTTTGTCAGGTAGGCGTTGTTTATACCTATATTTCAGAACAGGAAAAGATACGGGGTTTTGATGTTGATTTCGATGTGATCAACGGCATTCCGACAGCCAAAGTATATTACAACAATCCCCGGTACAATATTCCGGTTATAAGCGGAATTGTTAAAGGTTACCGGTTTTTTCAGGCCTGGCATAAAGGTATAAAAAGGGTAAGTAAAGAACTTGGAAACTTCGATCTGTTTCATATTCACATCTTGACCCGGCCCGGCATTATGGCTTTGTGGTACAAATGGGTTCATGGCAAACCTTATGTGGTCAGTGAGCACTGGTCAAGGTATTTAAGTGAAACGGATAACTTTAAAGGCTGGTTCCGGAAACGGATAACGCGGTTGGTAGTAAAAAACGCCGAAACGGTTATCACGGTAACACAAAACCTGGCCGATGCCATGCAGCAACATAAACTGAAAAACAAGAATTACAGGGTACTGGCCAATGTGGTTACGGACGATTTTCTTAACTATCCGATTCAAAAGAATCCTGAGGAAAAGAAAAAATCCACTTTTATCCACGTCAGTTGTTTTGAAGATAAGTCAAAAAATATCAGCGGGTTGATGAATATGATCAGATCAATGGCCAACAAACGCAATGATTTTATTTTCAAACTGGTGGGCGAGGGGAAGGATATTAATTTCCTGAAACAATATGCCAGGGATATCGGCCTGACTGAGGAAACTGTTGTTTTTACCGGTTTGCTCGAAGGAAAAAACCTGGTGAAAGAAATGGCTTCTGCCGGTTTGTTGGTTGTATTTAGCAATTACGAGAACTTCCCGGTGGTGATCAACGAAAGTTTTACACTGGGTATTCCGGTTATTGCCACAAGGGTAGGGGGGATCCCTGAATTTGTGAACAACAGCAACGGCCGCCTGATTGATGCCGGCGATGAAGTTGCCCTGGAAAAACACCTTACGGATTATCTTGAGGGAAAACTTTCCTTTGACAATCAAAAAATACGCGCTGAGTCACACGATATTTTCTCCCCTGAAAAGATTGGCCGGGAATTGTGCGACATTTATTCACAGTGCCTGACCGGGCAGTGATTGATTGCAGTAATCCTGAACCGTAATCGGAACGATATATGATATTTTAAAAGAAATCCGGGGGAAATGTCCCATGGCTGTTTTTCATCCTGTCCCGCTGGGATAACTCCCGGTCCTGACAGGGACCGATTGAACGGGAGGTTAAATCCTTTCAAGCGATTTTGCAGGCAGCCAGCCGATGCTGCCATTGGGGATGCGGATCTTTACCCAATCGTTCACCTGGTCAAGAATGCGGACTTTGGTGCCTTCATGGATAACAAAAAGGTCAACGGCATTCATGGTGGGAGAGCTTTTTACAGTGATGGTTGGAGTAAAAATAATGGCATCCTGATGCTCGCGTGTATAGTAATATTTTTGGGATGCAAGCCCAAACACAGCGATGCTGATCAATAAAAACAGAACACCGAAATAAAAAGCGGTTTTCTTCGCCCCCCTTGTTTTCGACAGGATGAATATCCCGATGAAAAAAACAAGGATAAACCATGAAACCACAGCAATGACAGCCCAGGTGTTTGCATTGAACAGATTATAAAAATAGTTCCACCACCTTGTATAAAACAATTCGGGCATTTTCTCAATCTTGTCCACAATCATGCTGTTGGCAAGGTTGATGTTAAAATCAATATCTTCATCATCGGGGGCCAGTTTCTTTGCTTTTTCATAATAGAGGATGGCAGAAGGGAGATCACTGTTTTTAAAATAAGCATTGCCCGCGTTGTAATACAGCTTTGCCGATTCAAAACCCTGATCCATGATACGGTGGTAAACATTCAGTGCCGAATCATAAAGCCCTTCATTGTAAGCATTGTTGGCTGTTTGCATCAACGAATCGGGGCTGGAAGCCCGCATTGAAAAAGAAAACAAGAGTAGGATAACCAGGGTAATGCCTGTTATTTTAACGGTGGAAAAAAATTGACGGGGAAGTAACCCGGAATACGAAGGTTGACCTCCCCTGTGCTTATCATTTCCTTTATTTTGACTTAATATTTTCATTATTCACTTACTTCAACGCTTTTTCTGCCTGTGTAATTGCATTCAGGGCTTCATTGTAAACGGTTTCCATTTTTCCACCTGAATCACCCGGTGCAAAGCGGGCAAATTCAATGTTATGCAATGTGTTCACAAAATTGTCAGTTATCTGTTCGCCGGCACCTTTGCCGGCCAGGGTTTCTTTAACTGTTTCTATTGAAAGCCCGGATTGTGGGATGTTGAATTTATCGGCAATATAGCCCCACAACGCTTGTGCAATCTCATCATAGAATGCTTTATCATCACCTGCTTTCCTGAATTTATCCGCCTGATGCAACTTTGTGCGTGCCACTTTGTTGGCTTTGCGGTTTTTCAACAGGCTGATGTTGCTCCGGCGTTTTTCCTGCCTTTTCCATAAAATGATGATAAGGACAAGCAGGACGACGGGGAGTGCCAGCAAGATATAAAATATGTTGGATTCAAAAATGAAGATATTGGCAGGTTTCAGGTCGTAAGGCCCGCTTTTGATGTGCCGGATATCTTTTCCGATAAATTTTATGTCCTCCTGTGCTGATGAACTGTAAGTGATCCCTGCGGAGTTTTTGTTGCCTTTATCAACATGGATTTTAAATTCACCCGATGAATAGGAATAGTATTTGTTTTCGGTGGGGTTGAAAAAGTTAAAGATCACCGGGGGGATCACAAAATCACCCGGGGTACGCGGAATGGCAAGGTATTCAAACTTTTTGCTCCCGCTGATTCCCGAACTCCTTGTTTTGATATGGCTTGATATTTTAGGTTCATAACTTTCAAAATCGGAGGGGAACTTAGGTTTGGGCAGTTCAAGCAGTTCAAGGTTACCTTTTCCTGATACCACAAAAGAGATAGTCAGTGCATCGTTGGCATTTAACTTGTTTTTGTCAATTGAGCTTTTAAAAGTAAAATCACCCACTGCGCCGCTGAAGTTATCCGGTTTCCCCTCCTGGGGCAGCGGTTTAACTTTAATGTTAATGGGTTTTGTCCGCAAAGTAGTTTCTACATTCCTGACATTGCGGTTAAAAAACGGGTCGTTAAAGAACTCTTCAAACGGGTCGTTGCTCCGCTTTCTTTGGGTGTTTACCCTGACTTGCGCCGTACATTCCAACTCGGCCGGGTCAATGGTAAGTACGCCCGTTTTTTGTGGGAAAACGGCATATCTTGCAAATACGGCCACCGTATATTCTTCACCGTTGATGTTTTGTTTGCTCTGTTTTAATTGTGATTTGTTACCCATCAGGCTTTTCGACCAGAAACCCGTAAAGGCAGAGCCTTTATTCATCATCAGATTTGAAATGCCAACTTTTGTAAACAGTTTGTAAGTTACAATAACCTGTTCGCCCAGATAGGGATTGGTGTTGCTCACAAAAGCCCTGACATAAACATCATCGTTCTGTAAAACACCTGAATTCCGGCTGTTACCGGTACGGGTGTTTCCGCTGTTACTCCGGGTAGATGCAGATGGATTGGTTGCCGGGGCAGAACCCTTAACTACTTTGATCTTTAAACTGTTGGAAGTGTATTTTTTACCCTCCACCACAACCGAAGCGGGCGAAACGGTTATCTCCCCTTCACCATTGGCCTGCACGATAAATGAATAAGTCATCGTGTAGCTTTGCTGCATACTTCCGTTGATGATCTGGATGCTGGAGCTTGTGGAAGTGTTGGGGCCTGAAAGTACGGAAAGCGAACCAAAATCCGGCGACCTGAAACTATGCCCGTTCCCGTTTAACTTGTAAGTGATCTGGAACCTTTCGCCTACACCTACAACCTGCTTTGCGCTTGCAATCAGCTTAACATCATTGGCAAACGCGGGGTGCAATGACAAAAGCAGGGCTGCCGAAGCGACCAGTAACCTTACCCAAATTATATTTATCTTAAGATTTAACAAAGTGCCAAAATTAAAACTTAATTTTAAACATCATTTTATTGTTATTTTGTCTTATTACATTAGACATCCAAAATCTAACATTTAAGATCTAAAATCCAATCACCAGTCAATTACCGATTTACTTGCTTTAACTGCCTTGGCTTTCAGCCTTTCCAGTTTTTCTAATGTTTTCTTTTCATCGTTTTTTAATGCCTCCAGCATACGTTGCGCATCATTTTTGGAGATTTGCTGCGGTTTCTGTTTCTGTTTTTGCTGATCATTCTGATCTTTTTTGTTTTGCTGCGGTTGCTTTTGCTGTTCTTTATTTTGTTGATCCTTTTTCTGTTGATCTTTTTTCTGCTGATCCTTTTTGTTTTGTTCCTTGTTCTTATTCTTGTTCTTATTCTTGTTTTTGTTTTTGTTCTTGTTCTTGTTTTGTTGTTGCTGCTTTTTTTGCTGATCTTTTAGTTTTTTGCGTGCATATTCAAGATTGTATTTCGCATTGTAATCATTGGGGTTTAATATCAGGCTTTGTTTAAACGCATTGATGCTTTCCTGATATTTCCGGGCTTTCATCAGTGAATTACCGAGGTTGTAATGAGCTGCTGCCCGGACTTCCGGGCTCAGGTTTGCAGCCGAAAGGTCGTTGAACATTTTACCCGATTCCTTGTAATTGTCCTGCTTATACATGGCATCGCCGAGGTTGAATTTGCTTTTGTAAGAATTGGGGTCTTTGTCGAGTGCCTTGCGGTATTGAATCTCGGCCTCGGAGTATTCGCCCTTTTCAAATTGCTTGTTTCCCTTGCGCACATATTTTTTTGCATTTTGCGCCGAAAGGTTCACGGAGGCCAAACCCAATACAATCAATATTAATATTTTAAAATGTTTCATCCTATTATTATTTTCCGAAAAAATCCAACTTCCGCGTCCAGGTTGATTTCCGGTTACTGATCAAAACCTCAATGACCAACAAAACCAAAGCAATGAACAGGTAAATCTGGAATCTGTGAACATAATCAGTAAATTGTTTGGTTTCAATTTCTTTCTTTTCTATTTGGTTGATGTCGTTAAATATCTTTTTCAACCCGGTTGATGAGTTGTTGGCCCGGGCATACGCACCGTTTCCTGCAGCAGCAATCTGCCTGAGCATGTCTTCATTCAGTTTGGTGATCACGGTCTTGCCACTACGGTCTTTTTTAAAACCTGTTTGCACTCCATAATCGTTAAATACAGGGATGGGTGCACCTTCGGGCAGTCCCATACCGATGGTAAAGACCCTGATGCCTTTTTTAGCGGCCTTTTTCGCTGCCGCTACGGCATTGTCTTCGTGGTTCTCCCCGTCGGTAATAACAACGATGGCTTTGTTGTGTTTATTATTCTTATCAAACGATTCGGCTGCCATATCAATGGCTGCGCCAATGGCCGTTCCCTGTGTGGGGACGATTTTAGTGTTGACTGCCGACAAAAACAGACGGGCAGCAGAGTAATCGGTTGTTAACGGTAATTGTTTATAAGCATGGCCTGCAAAGATGACAATACCGATCCGGTCACCCTGGAGTTTATCAATGAGGTTGGATATCGCCATTTTAGCCCGTTCAAGGCGGTTGGGCTTGATGTCTTCGGCCAGCATCGAATTGGAAACATCGAGCGTCAGCATAAGGTCAATGCCTTCCCGTTTTACCTTTTCAAGTTTCGACCCGATCTGTGGGTCGGAGATGCCGACAATCAGAAAAATATACGCCAGGATGATCATGAAAAATTTTAATCCGGATTTGCTGTCTGAAGCATTGGGCATAAGTGTTTTGATTGTTCTTTCATCGCCAAAACGTTTCCGTGCTTTCCTTTTCCAGTTATTGTACAACCAGAAAAACAGGAAAAATAACGGTACTGCCAGCAGCGCGTATAAATATTCGATATGTGCAAACCTGATCATCTTCTTTTTATAATTTCACTTTTTCTTTCATTCTTACTTCACCCTATGGTAACCTTTTAAAATACAAATACCTCAATAATATTTCCAACACAAAGAACCCGAGTGCCCATAAGGCAAACGGCAGGAACATCTCGTGTTTTCTCCTGAATTCATGAACATCAATTTTTGACTTTTCCAGCTTGTCAATTTCGTTATAGATTTCTTTCAGCTTTTTATTGTTTTCGGCCCTGAAATATTGTCCACCGGTTGTTGCGGCAATATCTTTCAGCAATTTTTCATCAATCTGAACCTTCATCTGCTGCATGTGTACCCTGCCAAACTGATCCTGCACAGGGTAGGGGGCATAGCCTCTGGATCCTACGCCGATAGTATAAACCCTGATGCCGAACATTTTGGCTATTTCGGCAGCCGAGTGGGGATCAATGGAACCGGCATTGTTCACCCCGTCGGTAAGCAGGATAATAACTTTGGAGATGGCTTTGGAATCTTTCAGCCGGCTGACAGCCGTTGCCAACCCGTCGCCGATGGCTGTCCCGTCTTCAATCATCCCGCTTTTTACGTCTTTTAGCATGGAGGTAATCATGGCGTGGTCTGTTGTCAGGGGAACCTGTGTGAAAGCTTCACCACTGAAGATGACCAGCCCGATCCTGTCGTTGGGCCGTCGCCTGATAAAATCGTTGATTACCTTTTTGGCCGCTTCCAGCCGGTCGGGTTGAAAGTCACGGGCAAGCATACTGCTCGACACGTCGAGAACCATCACGATGTCAATCCCTTCAATTTCCACATTCTGTCTTGATGAAACCGATTGCGGCCTGGCCAGTGCAATAATGACCAGGGCCACTACCAACATCCTCAACACAAACAGGCTGTGCACCATCCAGGGTTTTGAACTACCGGGGATGTTCTCAAACGGTTTCAGCCCCGAGAATTTAATCTCAGGATATCGTTTTGCATACCGCCAGATATACCAGCCTGTCAGCAGCGGGATGACCAGCAGCAGGTAGAAATATTCCGGGTTTGCCCATTGATCTATATTGAACATCGTTTAATTGCTCTCTTTTGTTACTGTTTCTTTTGCCGGCCCGTTAGCTGCCGGGTGTACATGATTTACGACCGGGACCGGTTTTGTTTCCTTTACAAAGTCAACACAATGGTTCAGGCTCACGTCATTTTCAAGAGGGGAGGGCCGGGCCTTCGCAAATTTTACGAGATCAGCCGACCGGAGCACATCCTTTATTTTGTTCATGGCCTCATCATTGATGTTTTTGTCTTTTAAAATTGCCAGTATTTCATCCGATGTCATTTCCATGGCATCAAATAAAAATCTCCCTTCAAAATAGGTACGCATGATATCGGTAAGTGCCGTATAGTATTTTTTAATTTTTCCCTGTTGCCAGATTTTTGCAAGCCGCAAATCGTCCAGTTTTGCAATGGCAGCCACATCAGGGGGCAGGGCAGGTTTGGGTTTTCGTGCAAAAACGGGTTGTTTTTTCTTTCGTTTTCTGATATACCATATTAGGAAAACAATTAACCCGATTACAATTAACCCCAAAACAATCCAGGGAAATATTTCGGCGAACGTGTAAGGCTCTTGTGCCGGCCCGATGATGGGTTTAAAAGCTTTTGTCGTATCCACAACCGGTGTGTTCACCAACAGGAAAAGGGTGTTGGTGTTGGCCATGTACTTTTTTGACGTATCCCCTTTGGGGTGAAAGGTGAACCGGGAAGGCGGAATTTCAAAATAACCCGAGTCGAAAGAAGTGATGGTGTAACGTTGTGAAAGGATCAGGTTGCCGTCCGATTTGGCCGTATCAATGTTGTGCCTTTTAACCACCAGGATGCGCGAGGTAACCGTATCGGTATATCGCGGCCAGTCAACAACAAAATTCTCCGGGATTTTTATCCCCAATTCCATGTTGATTTGGTCGCCAATCATGATGGCAGAGGAATCAAGCCGGGCATACGCCTTCACATTATTTTGTGAAAAGCCATGCACCCCCATCAGAACCAGCATTACCAATATTGTTGCTTTTATCCCTTTCATTAAATTTTTTTTATCAAATATCTGTTTCATTCACCACTCATCACTCACCACTCACCTCCTCGCTTCTCTTTTTCTAAACAGGTTCATCAGGGGTTTTACGTAATCTTCGCCCGTATAAACCTTTGCCATATCCACGCCCAGCCTGTTAAACAGAACATCCAGTTCCCGACGTTTTTTTTGTGTCCAGTTTTCAAAACTTCTCCTGATGGCTTTGCTGCTTGTATCAATCCACCGCATACTGCCTGTTTCCGCATCCATCATCCGTACCAGGCCAACATCGGGCAATTGGGTTTCGCGCTTGTCGGTTACCCTGATGGCAATGAGGTCGTGTTTGTGGTTGGCAATCTGCACGGCTTTGTCAAAATCATCATCCATAAAATCGGAAATCAGGAAAGCAATGGAACGTTTTTTAATGACATTGGTCAGATAGCGCAAAGCTTCTGAAATGTTTGTCCCGGTACTTTCGGATTTGAAATCGAGCAACTCACGAATGATCCTCAGAATATGTTTGGTTCCTTTTTTGGGAGGAATAAATTTCTCGATCTTGTCGCTGAAAAAGATCACCCCCACTTTATCGTTATTCTGGATGGCCGAAAATGAGAGTACGGCCGCAATCTCGGTCACCAGTTCTTCTTTTAGTTGTGATTGTGTGCCAAAGGTGTTTGATCCCGACACATCTATCAGGAGCATAACGGTAAGCTCGCGTTCTTCTTCAAAAATCTTGATGTAAGGATGATTGAAACGTGCCGTTACGTTCCAGTCAATACTTCGGATATCGTCACCATACTGATATTCGCGCACCTCGCTGAATGACATGCCCCGGCCTTTGAACACGCTGTGGTATTCACCCGAAAAGATATGATGCGACAAGCCCCTTGTCTTGATCTCTATCTTGCGTACTTTTTTGAATATGTCGTTGGCGTTCATTGCTCTCTTTTTTCAGTCCTCAGTCTTCAGTCTTCAGTCTTCAGTCCTCAGTCCTCAGTCTTCATCTTTTTCTTTGTATTAACTGTACTTTTCAGGGTTATTTAATATGTCATTTAAAAGTTTGCCGATTTCGATTGATCTATTATTGTATTCAACAAATTGTTCCTTAGAAATATAATTACAAGCTAATGCAAAGTCTAACCATACCTGTGTTTCTGTATTTTCCATGTCCGCATCAGAAACTTTACTTATAAAGTGAGCAGGATACCTTCTTTTTCTGTAACCTTCCCCAATATTTGAGCAAACTGATCTTGATGAATTTCTGATTTGCGAAACAAGTCCATATTTTTCATCTTTGGGAAATGTCTTAATCAATTCAAAATTATCCATTGCCACTGAAAAGGCTTTTTTATAGACTATTAGATTCCTAAATCCTGACGCCATTTTTATTTTAATTTTTCTTACTTAATTTTATTTCATTTTATCAACTGCCGACTGTAGACTGCCGACTGCCGATTGCCTAAGGTACTTCCACTGTATTCAATATCTCATTAATAATATCCTCACTTGTTATGTTCTCGGCTTCGGCCTCATAAGTCAATCCGATACGGTGGCGCATCACATCGTGGGCGATGGCACGGATATCTTCCGGAATAACATAGCCACGACGTTTAATGAAAGCCAGAGCCTTGGCAGCCAGGGCCAGGTTGATGCTGGCACGTGGAGAAGCACCATAAGAGATCATGTGCTCAAACTGGTCCAGTTTGAACTCTGAAGGATATCTTGATGCAAATACAATATCGGTAATGTAATTCTCAATTTTCTCATCGAGGTAAACCTGACGGACAACATCCCTGGCTTTCAGTATTTCTTCAGGTTTTATCACGGTCTCGGTTTTAGGCATAGTGCTGCTGATGTTTTGGCGCAGGATCAGTTTTTCTTCTTCCTGTTTCGGATAGTTGATCACCACTTTCAGCATAAACCTGTCAACCTGGGCTTCGGGCAACGGGTAAGTACCTTCCTGTTCAATGGGGTTTTGGGTGGCCATCACCAGGAAGGGTTCTTCCAGCTTAAAAGTGTTCTCGCCGATGGTTACCTGCCTTTCCTGCATGGCTTCCAACAGTGCCGATTGCACCTTGGCCGGTGAACGGTTTATCTCATCAGCAAGGATAAAGTTGGCGAACAATGGCCCTTTCTTCACCACAAACTCCTCCTTTTTCTGACTGTAGATCAGCGTACCGATCAGGTCGGCGGGGAGCAGGTCGGGGGTGAACTGGATACGGCTGAATTTGGCGCTTATCACATTGGCCAAAGAATTAATCGCCAAAGTTTTTGCCAGTCCGGGTACCCCTTCCAGCAATATGTGTCCATCGGCCAGCAGCCCGATCAGCAACCTTTCAGTCATGTGTTTTTGCCCGATGATTACCTTGTTCATCTCCATATTGATCATGTCAATAAACTGGCTTTCCTTTTGTATCTTCTCGTTGAGTTCCCTGATATTGGTTTCAAGCATCTTATAATGTTTTTAATGTTCAGGTTGCAAATTTAGAAATTGGTAAAACGGGGGGCTGTTAATTAATGTTAAAGGGGGTTAGCGAATGTTAAGATTAAAATATCAAACAGGTTTCCAGGGATATCTTTTGAACCCTTCTTCAGATTTCCCGATTTTATCCGGAAAAGTAATCTTTAGTGTCTTGCACCTTATTTTCTTGTTTGTTTTGGGAATTGATTTTTTGGAATTTCCGGTTTATCCGGATTAGGATGATCAGCCAAGCAACGGCTCCACCGTCCTGCCAAAAGGAGCCAAAGCAATCCCTGCAAGTTTAAAATGTTGTTTGCCCCAGGGAATCCCGATAATGGTGATAAACAAAAGCAGTCCAAACCCCACATGGGTCAGGGCGATCCATATTCCAAAGAAAACCACCCAAATAAGATTCATCAGGGTTGACAGGCAACCCCCGGCCATTTCGGTACGCACGGTGTGGCTGCCAAAAGGCCACAGGGCAAATACGCCCAATTTTAAGGTTTGAAGCCCAAAAGGTATCCCGATGATTGTTACCATCAAAGCTATGCTTGAAACGAAATATTCCATGGCGATGGCAAAACCGCCACATAAAATCCAGATGATATTGCCGAGGATTTTCATGGTTACGAAAGATTAGATGCCCAAATGTAGGATTTTTTTAGGATTACTCTGTGTAAAAAAAAAGCACAGCTACTCATGCCATGCTTTTTTTAAAACAAACAACCCAAAAGTTACAGTCCTCCGTCAACAATCCATGTTTTATTTGGATTATCGTTTCGAAGGGCCAGGTTATGTTCTTCAATCTCCCCTGATTTTAACTTGATTTTGTAAGGGACAAACTCGCCGGGATAAAGTCCTGACTTAAACGCTTCACCCAATGAAAACAATTCCAGCCCGCCAAACATATTCTTAATTTCTTCCACTTTGTCCTGATCGCTGATTTGCAAAGCACTCCATACCGGTTTGATAGCTGCAAAGTCTTCTTTTTCAAGTGCGGTAAAAAACTTTTTAGCGGCCTGTTTGCTGGTAATTTTAGTGAAGGCCCTGTTGTATCCGGGATTTTCCATTTCCTGCCATTTCAAACCTTGTGGCAGTTCAATGGTAAATGTTGAGCCGGAAATCGGAATATTATAGGCAATATTCTTGATTTCGATCACTTTGACAGAACGGCCGTCTGCATTGACAAAAAGTTCAAATGATTTTAGCAGTGATGTCTTTTTATCAAACGTATATATCCGTGTGTTATCGGATTCCAGCACTGAACTATTCTTCAGGTAATTGTTGTGAAAATCACCCAGCGCGTTGGCATGTACAGTAAGGATCGTTTCGTCATCTGTTTTTTCGATGCTGTACTTTGCATCATTCTTATCAGAAAATGCAATTTCATGTTCCAAAATGGTTTTGGGATCCAGGAATATTTTCATCCATTCCACAAAACCGGCTTTTTCCGAAGCGGTAATGGCATAAGCTAATTCAGGAATATAAAGAAACTGCCTTTCTCCGTCAAATACGACAATCCTCCCGGGCTTTTCAATACGCCAGGGTTTATTTCCGGAAAATTGTTTCCAGAATTTGTATTCGATGAAATCATATTGGGTGCCGATGAGATCAAAATTCTCTTTTTTTAATGACCTGACATCCATACTGATAAACATACTGCGCAACGATGCCATCGCATTAATGGATTTGGTCATGATGTTTTCGGCGGCCTGTGCCGTACTCACAAATGGTGAACGGTCCGACAGCATAAATACAGCCACAACAAAGACAATACTTGCTGCAACAGCCATGACCTGTTTGTGCCATTTTTTAAATCCGGATTTTTTATTTTGAATTGTTTTCATTTCATTTTCCTCCTTTTTGATTTGATTTATAATGTTTTGTTTTAAACCGGAACCGGTAAAGTTAAATGATATGGAAGGCTTCAGGCCGGCCAATACCTGTTTTGCCTGATTGTATTCTCCCTCGCAGGCAGCACACCGGTCAATATGTTCGTGCATAACTTTTATCATTTCAGCGTTGGCCTGTTTGTCGAACATGGCTGTTAGGTTGTCTTTAAACTCATTACAATTCATCATATACCTCCTTTTTAATTCCGGTTTTTTCCCGAAGTTTGTCAATACCATAAGCAAATCTCGATTTTACTGTTGTCACGGGAATTTCCAGTATCCGGGCGATTTCCACAAAACTTAAATCACTGATTGTCCGCATCCTGATAACTTCTGATTGCTCTTCAGGAATTTGTTCAAGCAGGTCATTAATTCGCAGAAACTCTTTGTGAAGCAGTACTTTTTGTTTCGATCCATTCAGCTTTTTATCAGGAAGGTTAGCTATCCCGTTGAGGTCAATCCAACGGTTTTGTTTGTTCCTCCTGATGAGATCAATGCCGGCATTGTTGACCATCCTGTACAAATAGGCTTTGGTCTTTGAGGCCTCAAGTTGTGCCGGCGGCTGAAAATAGAATTTCACGAAAGTATCCTGGACAATCTCTTCGGCATCCTGAAAGGAACCTGTAATAAAGAAAGCACACTTGACCAATGGCTCCCGGTAGATGTCAATCAATGTTTCCAGTTCAGCTTCACTTATCCGGTTTATGGCTATTTTCCGTTTCAACTTCATGAACAAACTTTATCCTATGACGGAGGTTTTTCAAAAAAGACGTAAAAGTTACAAATTATTTTAACCTGAACTTTATCTTCATCCGGCCTGCAAGGTGGCTTCGTTCCAGGCCGTGTAATGGAATAGTGTTGAGGCATTGAAACTTACGTAAGTTGGACTTTGGATAAGCGGAGCGCAGGGCGATAACTCAAAGCAGATTGCTAATCAGTAATCGAACAAACACTTATTTATTTTGATAAACTTCCTTCAGTGCCTCTTCAATATGTTGAAACTCAAACATAAATCGTGCATCCAACAGCCGTTTTGGGATGATCTTCAGGCCGCTTAAAAGCAACTCATCAGCCATGTTGCCCATCATTATTTTTAAAAAGGCTGCGGGGGTATGAAACCGGGCAGGACGGTGCAGGGCTTTTCCCAGGGCCAATGCAAAATTTTTGTTTCGTATCGGATTGGGTGAGGTGAGATTGTATGCACCTTCGGTTTGTTCGTTTTCCAGTAAAAATCGGATTGCCCTGACTTCATCATCAATATGAATCCACGAATTCCAAAACTTCCCGTTACCCATTGGCCCGCCGAGGAAAATCTTAAATGATGCGGCCATCATAGGTAATGCCCCTCCTTTGCCATCCAGCACCAGCCCCGTCCGCAGGAAAATAACCCTTGTTTTATCTTTCAGGGGTTCAAGTGCGTTTTCATGAGCAATGCCCACTTCGGTTAAAAAACCTGTTGTACCTAACGGCGCATCTTCGGTGAATGGTTCATCCGAGGTTTCAAATCCATAAACCCCCATGCCCGAACCCTGAATGACAACAGCAGGTTTTTTTGTGCAGGCATTAAAAGCCACAACAATCAATTTGTCGGTATCAAGCCGGCTGTTTTGAATGGCTTGCTTTCTGGCGCTTGTCCAGCGGCTGCCCACATTTTCACCGGCCAGGTTGATGATGGCATCGGCTTTGTCAAATAACCGGACAAGTGAACCGGGATTTGAAAAGTCCGCTTTTTCAAGCCTGATCTTGTCAGAAAACAGACCTTTATACTTTGCGGGGTTTCTGCTGATTACCGTGATGTGATCATCGTATTTCAGTTCGTCAACCAAATGACGGCCGATGAAGCCGGTGCCGCCGAAAAGGAGGATGTTTTTCATCTGTTTATATTCTGTATCGGTTATGCTTCATTACTTTAAGGGCAGGTTCTATTTAACCAATACCAGTTTCCCCGAAACCACCGTTTGGGGGGTAATGATGCTGTAAAAATAAATTCCATTTTTCAGGTTGAGGCTTGATGCGTTTAAACGGATTTCATGTTTTCCTTTCGGGAATGTTTGACCGGTCAGTTTTTTAAGGAGCTTTCCGTTTTGATCGCTGATGTTGACAATCAGGTGCTCCTGTTTGGCAAGGTCAATATAAATTGTTGTTTCCCGTGTAAACGGATTAGGGTAAGCTCCGTAATTTAAAAGGTTTGATTTTGAAATGTGGTTTTCACCGATTCCAACGGCAGCATCCGGGCCACCCGAATAACAAACCACTTTACCGTTTCTTCCGCCCACAACCATCTCCATGGAGCCATCGTTGTTGATGTCAGCAATACTGCCGATGGCATCAACGGGTTCGCTGTAATTCGTATCAAACATGATATTACCGTGGGTACCGTTAATCATGTAAACATAATTATTTGTGTAAAGCGTTCCCACGAGTATATCGTTTATCCCGTCTCCGCTCAGGTCGCCTGTACGGGCAACGCACCACGATTTGTCATTGACGGGCGTATTAACAAGCATCCCTCCACCGGCTCCGTTAAGGATAATGGCTTTGGGGCCGCTATGTGCCACCAAAACATCCTTAAACCCGTCCTGGTTGACATCGTCAAGGACTTCGAACCTCAGGATAAGATAATTGCCAATGCCGCTGGTATAAATGATCAGGAGTGATGCCGGGTCCACAATATAATATTGCCCGTTAAAGTCACCGAGCATAAAGTCTTTCGTGCCTGAACTGTCCACATCATCCAATTGTGCCAGTGCCCAGACAGAGGACCCCTGAGTTACAAACTGCCATTTCTGGTCTCCGTTTGAACCGTTTATCCCATAAACATATCCTTGTGTTTCAGATGAATTGGATGCGCCGGCAATCACATCGGGCAAGCCGTCGCCTGTAAAATCTTCGATGCCGATCACCGAAAAAACAGGGCCTCCCAATGGTCTTTCCCAGATAGAAACCCCTGTCCGGCCTTCAAGACAGTAAACACGTTTGGGGCCGGTACCATTTCCATCGTTGCCTGTGGCAGCCAACACATCAGGAAAACCGTCCCCATTGTAGTCGTAACGGGCATCCACCTGGTAAACCCAACCTCCGTCGCCATATTCATTGGTCTGGTGTTTCCATAATTGTTTACCTGAATAACCCGAAAGCGCGATAATGGAACGATCGCCCCATGCCGTCCCCACAATAATGTCTTCATAACCGTCACCATCAATATCGGAGATGGTTGTCAGACTGTTTTGCGAATAAACCGATCCGGCATATATCTTTGTTTCCCAGATTACATCACCTGTTCCATCCGAATTTCCATTAAAACATCTTATTTTATCATCTTCTGAACCAATGATCACATCCCCTACGCCATCACCGGTAACATCGTCAATCTTCAGAATGGCTTTCGGGCTGCTGTCGTATATGTCAGTTATTGTATAGCTCCAGAATTCATCGCCCATGGGCCAGTCTTTATCCAGTCCTTCACCTGTCAGCGGCACAATTTTAGGATTTTGGGTTGTGTCGTTGTTTGTTATGGTCATGGTTCCGGTAAAGGTACCTTCAGCATCGGGATGGAACCAGATGCCGAGGGTGGTTGATTCAAGGGGGGCAAGACTCAATGGTAATGTATCCCGAGGTTCGAGGTAAAAATGACTGTCGTCAAAAGTAACATCGCTGATGGTCAGTGTTTGGTCACCCATATTCACGACTTCCATTTCCCAGCGGGTGGTGGCGCCTGTCCTCACACTGCCATAATCCATTGAATCCTGCGGGAGGTAAACATAAGGACCCGGGTTAACCGCCGTACCGGTCAGGGTCAGGTCAACCTCAGGGGTTACCGGATCATTGGTTTCAAGGGTGGCAATGGCATCAAGTGTGCCTGTAGCCCCTGGCGTATAGCTGATATATATAGTATATGTGCTGTTGGCATCCACCGTAAAAGAGCTGCCTTCCGGCCATCCGATGTATTCAGATTGAGAACCGGAAATATTGCCGTAAGTAACCTGCAAAGCTGCACTGCCGTTATTCTGAACGAGGCAGGACCAGGTTGAAGTGCTGTCAATAGTAACAATGCCGTAGTCGTGTTCGGTAACCGGAATGTTGATATCGGGATTACCACTTCCGTTCAGGTCTATTTTATATAATTTGCTGTCAACATTCAGCCCGCCATCCACATACCAAAGATAGGTGCCATCATAAACGATACCGGCAGGTTTTATATTCTCGGAAGCATGGCTTTCAAGAAGGGTCCCGTCCTGGTCTGTTTTATAAAGCATATTATCATTATAATCGGCTATCCACAGGTTACTGCCTTCCAGGCAGATGTCCCAGGGTTGTTGTCCCGGTGAGGCAAACTGATCGAGAACATTTCCCGATCCGTCAAGCTTGTAAACTTCTCCGTCGGGATTATAATAACAAGTAGCCCAGAAGTTGCCGTTATCATAAGCAATACCTGAGAAGTAAGTTGCCGGGAGGTCAAATTCCGAGACATAATTACCGTTCATATCGAATTCGATGGCCTGTCCCGGATCGTAGGCTCCGGGGTGGTCGGTTGTCCACAGGTTGCCGCTGCTTCCGTCGTAAGTTAGCCCGTAGGCTTTGTTAAAAGGCCCGGAACACTGCAAGGTGTAACTTCCATTGGAAGGGTCAATCTTGTAAATTCTGTTGTCATCGCCCGGAGACGAATAAAGGCCGCTATATAGGTATGTTCCGTCCCAGGCAAGCCCGGAAGCTTTTCCCGGGATGGTATAAGTGGCAACAATGGTCCAATCGCGTGTATCACGGCTCTCATTCTGTGCCGGTAACAATAAGATATACTGAATCAATACGATCAGGATAAATATTTTTTTCATGATTAAAATATTTTATTTGTTTTAACTATTCTTTCCAAAGATATAAACTTGTTCTTCAAGTTCAAAGATAATATTAATAAAATAAAAAGAGAAAAAACACAGCGCTCATTGTTACAAAATTTTTCGGGGCTGCGTGAAAAGGCCTGGGAATAACAAATGGATGCGGTCGAATCCCGCATGTGGGGGAAATAATCGAATCAGCACATGCGGGAAACCATCGAACTAATGAACAATTGAGTAATATCATAAAAAAATTTCTATCTTTATTCGCTCATGAAACCCAAGATAAATACGGCATTCTGGTACCTGATATTCACTGCATTACTACTTATTTTGTTCCTCGCCAACCTGTGGTATGGATCGGTTTTAATATCCTGGTCTAAAGTTGTGGCCGTAATAACTGGAAATACAGGGTCATTGCAGGTAGCCCGTGTGATCGTTCTGGAGTATCGCCTTCCCCAGGCGGTTACCTCGCTGGCAACCGGGATTGCCCTCGGTGTTGCCGGCCTTTTGCTGCAAACACTTTTCAGAAATCCACTGGCGGGGCCTTCGGTTTTGGGGATCAGTTCGGGTGCAAGCCTGGGTGTGGCCCTGGTTGTGCTTTTAGGCAGTGGACTGGGATATGATATTCTGGTTTCGGCAAATCCTTTAAGCGAGTTGAGCCTGGTAGTGGCAGCCCTCGTGGGTGCATTGGTTGTATTGCTTATCATTTTGTTCGTATCCAACAGGATTGGAAACGTGGTAACCGTTCTGATCATCGGCATTATGATCGGTTATGCAGTTTCGGCAATTGTGGGGGTGTTGCAGTTTTTCAGCCGTGCCGAAGAATTGCACGCTTATGTCCTTTGGGGGCTGGGCAGCTTTTCCAAAACAAACCTGCAACAATCCGTCTTCCTTTTGCTGACTGCCCTTTTGGGAATTTTTCTTGCGGTTTTTCTGCTCAAACCCCTGAACGCCTTGTTACTTGGGGACCATTATGCACAAAATACCGGTGTAAACACAAAAAGGGTTCAAACATCAGTCATTTTGATTTCAGGGTTTCTTGTGGCTGTTTCAACGGCCTTTACCGGCCCGATTGCTTTTGTGGGCCTTGCCGTACCGCACCTTGCAAGAAGCTTCTTCCGAACCTCAAATCACCGCATTCTTCTGCCTGCCGTAATATTGATGGGCGGCGGTTTAACTTTGTTTTGTAACCTGGTTGCCAAATTGCCGGGATACGATACCTCGCTGCCCATTAATGCTGTAACCTCGGTGATTGGCGCCCCGGTGGTTGTCTGGGTAATCATCAAACGGGGAAGATTGAAAAAAGGATAAAGGAATGGACAACATAACAATTAAAATACAAGGTCTTTCGACAGGTTTTTCCCGGTCAAAAGGAAAGGAAAAGATTCTTCACCGGGGGCTTAACCTGAATGTGGGACAAGGGGAGTTGATCTGTATCGTTGGCCCCAACGGATCAGGGAAATCCACGCTGCTAAAAACATTACTGGGCTTTATCAAACCCCTTGAGGGCGAGGTTTTTTTTGAAAACAGACTGTTGAATGAAATGACGGTGAAGGAATTGTCAAGAATGGTATCGGTTGTGTTAACCGAAAAAATTGAAGATACTTATTTAACGGCTTATGAAATTGTGCTGACCGGCCGTTATCCCCACGGTTCCTTTTTGGGAAAGCTGACGGAAGAAGATGAATTGTTGATTGACCGCGCTTTCCGCCAGGTGGGTATCCGGCAGTTGGCTCACCGGAGTTTTTTCACACTGAGTGACGGTGAAAAACAAAGGGCTATGATCGCCAGGACAATCGTCCAGCAAACACCTTTTATTTTTCTTGATGAACCCGTGGCCTACATTGATGCTCCGGGCAGGATTGGCATCATGCAATTGTTGAAAAAGTTAACCAAAGATATGTGCAAAGGGATTTTGATGGCTACCCACGATATTGATTCGGTACTGCATTATGCCGACCGGCTATGGCTTCTCGGAATGAATGGCAAATGGAAAGAAGGAAAAGCCGGCGAACTGGTTGAAGCAGGATTCATCAACGATTATTTTGATCTGGAAGATGTAAAGTTCAATACGAAAAATCATCGTTTTGAGTGGAAAGGAAGATGATTTGAGAATAGTGATCAGTTGATCGGTGAATGAATTAAGAGATTGGGGGGCAGGAGTCAGGAGGGAACCAACGAGCAATCGAGCCATAGAACAATGGAACAATGGAACAATGGAACAATGGAACAATCAACCCTTCACAATTTTTAAAAAGTTGTAGTTTTATCTTTTAATAAAAAGCAGAAGGAATAATGAGAAATCTGTACCTCGCAATTTTAACAATTGCTTTATTTTTAATAACAATGGTTTCATGCAATCAAAAGGAAAAAGCTGACCTGCTGGTTTACAATGCAAAAGTTTACACAGTAGATGATAATTTTACTGTGGTTTCTGCCCTGGCGGTAAAAGACGGTAAAATTGTGGCGGTGGGAAATGATGACGAGATCAAATCGTTGTATCAGGCCAAAAACATGCTGGATGCGGGTGGGAAACCTGTATATCCCGGATTTAACGACGGCCACAGCCACTTCTTGAGTTATGGTTTAACTACAATAACAAATGCCGACCTGGTTGGGACCCAATCCTTTGATGAAGTCGTGTCACGCGTAATTGAACATCATAAAAATTATAACTCCGAGTGGGTCCTTGGCAGGGGATGGGACCAGAACGACTGGGAAGTAAAAGAATTTCCAACCAAAGAAAAACTGGATAAAGCTTTTCCCAATATTCCGGTCGTTTTGCGGAGAATTGACGGCCACGCCCTGATTGCCAATACCGAAGCCATGAAACGGGCGGGTATTCATCCGCAGTCAATGGTGGCCGGGGGGGAAATACTGGTCAATGAAAAAAGGGAACCGACCGGGGTTTTTATTGACAATGCCATGTCCCTGATCGAACGGGTTATCCCCGAACCTTCGCTTAATCAGAAGATCACAGCACTGAAAACTGCCCAAAATAATTGTTTTGCCGTGGGCCTGACCACCGTATCCGATGCAGGGCTTGACAAAGAAGATATCCTGCTGATGGATTCATTGCAAAAAGCCGGTACGTTAAAAATGAGAATTTACGCCATGATGAACCCGAACGGGGAAAATTATGATTATTTTCTGCCCAAAGGGCCATTACATACCGGACGGCTAACGGTTTCGTCCATTAAGATGTACGCTGACGGTGCACTGGGTTCGCGGGGTGCTTTGTTGCTCAAGCCTTATTCGGATGAACCGGGACATTACGGTCTGCAATTGCATTCGCTGGCCTATTACGATTTTGTTTGCAAAAAAGCATTTGATGCAGGTTTTCAGGTCAATACACATGCTATCGGTGATTCAGGAAACAGGATTATCCTGAAAATTTATGCCAAATATTTAACGGGCCCCAACGATAAACGCTGGCGCATTGAACACGCCCAGGTTATCAGTCCGGCAGACTTTCATTATTTTAAAGATTACAATATCATTCCATCCATTCAAACCACACACTGCACCAGCGACATGTACTGGGCCGAAGAGCGGCTGGGCCCGGAACGCATTAAAACGGCTTATGCTTATCATGTCTTGCTGATGCAGAATGGCTGGCTTATCAATGGCACTGACTTTCCGGTGGAGAGCATCAGCCCGTTGTTAACTTTTTATGCTGCCGTAGCCCGCAAGGATTTGAAAGGCTGGCCTCCCGGTGGTTTTCAAATAGAAAATGCATTGACCAGGAAAGAGGCCCTGCGATCCATCACCATCTGGCCGGCAAAAGGCAGCTTTGATGAACAGTTTAAGGGAAGTCTGGAGGTTGGAAAAGCTGCCGACTTCACAATCCTCGAAGACGACATCATGACTATTCCGGAAAATAAAATCCCCACTTTAAAAATTATTGCAACCTTCATTGATGGAGAAAAAGTTTACGGGTCCGGAGAAGAGAAGAAGTATTTATGATTGAAGGGTTACAGGATCAGGTTGCAGGTTTCTTGCAGGTTTTCTATGATTTAAACAGATTTTTTATTTAACTTAGCGACAACTTTGAAAGAAATACTATTTCTCATTCATCTAAAAATCAACTAAAATGGAAAATAGGTAAAAAAGGCAGGTAAGCGGGCAATCGAACGCTTAATTTTTTTTCAGCCACGCATACCATTTATCCATCCCTTCCCCTGTTTTTACAGAAAGCTCAATAAATTCAAGGTCAGGGTTTACCCGCCGGGCATACTCTTTTGCTTTTTTCATATCGAAGTCAACATAAGGCAGCAGGTCGGTTTTATTGATGATGCAAAGTTGCGAAGATTCAAACATTGTCGGGTATTTGACGGGTTTGTCATCCCCTTCCGTAACACTTATGATCACCACCCTTTTGCTTTCCCCCAGGTCGAACAGGGAAGGGCAGACCAGGTTGCCCACATTTTCGATGAACAGCAGGGATTTTCGTGCGGGTTTAAGTTCTTTTACGGCATGGTTCACCATTTCAGCATCAAGATGGCAACCGTTTCCGGTATTTACCTGGATAACCGGTGCGCCGGCCTTATTGATGCGGTCGGCATCGCGGGTAGTCTGCTGGTCGCCTTCGATGATATAAAGATTGTCCCCTTTTTTCATCCCGGTAATTGTTTTTTCAAGCAGACTGGTCTTGCCCGAACCGGGGGAACTGACTAAATTTAGTGCCATGATTTCCAGTGCTTCAAAATACCCCCTGTTGCGTTCGGCAACCTTGTTGTTTTGTGATAATACATCAATTTCCAGTTGAATTTCTTTTTCGTGGCGGTGATGTCCGTGTTCGTGCTCATGATGATGATCATGAGGGTGGTGATGGTTGTGTGAATGATGATGATCTTCACCCGGTTTCGTATAGGTAACGAGGTCTTCCTCGCCACATCCGCAGGTTCCGCACATAATTAAAATTTTTTAAGTTTATCTCGGCAAAGGTACAAAATTCATTGCCGGAAATCTTTGTATCCGTTAATTATTATTCCTGATAACCACTATTTAATCCAGATAAAAACTAAAGATAATCCGTTCTTTTAATGAGAAAAGTACTTATATTAGCAAAACGATTTATTCGGTTAAGCCATTAACCCAAAATAACATGAAAAAAAGAATCAGCTTACAGGTAAAATGTCCGTATTGCCGAAAATCATTAATGGATGAAGAAGTTAAACTGTACGATCATCCGGGCATCAAATTAAACATTGTAACGCCGGAAAACAGGGGGGTGATCCATTTGTGCTCTGTTTACGAATGTTATGACCGTAAAACGGATATTGAGATTAAAAAAGGTACGGTGGTTGATTTTTATTGCCCGCACTGCAATAAAGAATTATTGGTAAACGAAGAATGTAAACTTTGTGGCGCCCCGATGGTGAACCTGGTATTAAAAGTGGGCGGACGTGTTTCGTTCTGTTCGCGTGCAGGATGTTCAAATCATCATGTATCTTTTACGGATTTAAGTACGGAACTTGCCCATTTTTATAATGAATATGAACCTTAACAAATTCTGGGCAGTTGCTGTCCGGATAGCATATCAATAATCCTTTTGCCACCGACAACCGTATCGAGCCATGCCATACCCTGATGATCTTCAGTTATTTCACCAATGACAGACGCTTCTTTTCCAAAGGGGTTTTCCTTTAAGGTTTCCATGATCTTTCCGGCATCGTCCGGGTCAACAACCATCACTACTTTTCCTTCGTTGGCTACATAAAGCGGGTCGAACCCGAGGAGTTCACACATTCCCCTCACGCTTTTATTTATCATCAGGTTTTCTTCACTTATTTGAATTCCGAAATGTTTTTCCTTCACGATTTCCGATAAAACCGTACCCAGGCCGCCGCGTGTGGCATCGCGCATAAATTTTATGCCGTTGCTTACCTGAAGAGCTTCTTTGATCAGGTGGTTCAGGGCGGCACAATCCGAACGGATATCGGCAGCGATATTCAGGTCGTTACGGGCAGCCATCACCGCCATGCCGTGATCGCCGATACTCCCGTTGATAATGATCTTATCGCCGGGTTTTATATCGCGACCTGAACCGATGCCTGTATGTTTTTCTGCAATTTTTCCAACGCCCGAAGTGTTAATGAATAGCTTATCGCATTTGCCTTTGTCAACTACTTTGGTATCGCCGGTTACAATGATCACACCTGCTTTCCGGGCTTCGTCGGCCATGGTCTCAACAATGGTTTTCAAGTCGTTATACCGAAGTCCCTCTTCAATGATGAATCCGGCACTCAGGTATTGGGGAACTGCCCCCGAAACAGCGAGGTCGTTTACCGTTCCGGCGATGGCCAGTGTACCGATGTTTCCTCCGGGGAAAAACAGGGGGTCAACCACAAACGAGTCGGTGGTAAAGGCAAAATGGGCACTTTCGGTTTCAAGGAGCGCCGAATCGGATTGCTGGCGTAAAACCGGGTTGTCGAAATAGTTGGCAAAAAGGCTGTCAATAAGTTCATGGCTGAGTTTGCCACCGCTGCCATGTCCGAGTAATATAAATTCTGGTTTATTTATCATTCTTGTCTTGTGTTATCTGTTGTAGAGATAATATGCCTGGCAGGTCCCTTCACTCGAAACCATGCACGATCCCACGGGGTTGGAAGGGGTACAGGTTCTGGCAAACAATTTACATTCTTTGGGTTTTTTCACCCCGCGTAAAATATCCCCGCAGATGCACCCTTTGGGTTCTTTCAGGGGTTCAACTTCCACCGCTATGTTTTTTTCCGAATCATAATCGGCATACTCCCCCCTGATCTTCAGTCCGCTGTTTTTCAATATGCCCAGTCCGCGCCACCAGTCATCACCCGGTTCAAACACTTCATCAAGCATTTGCTGTGCTTTGATGTTGCCTTCAGGTTTAACCGCACGTGTATATTGGATTTCCACTTTAGGGTCGTTGTTTTCAAACTGCTTCACCAGCATCAGGATGGCCTGCATCAGGTCAACAGGCTCAAACCCGCTGATGACAACGCCCAGTCCGAACTTCTTTGGAATATCCAGATAAATACCTTCTCCCGTGATGGTGCTCACATGTCCGGGGCCAATGTAACCGTTGATCTGCACGCCTTCGTCAATCAGCGCTTCCATGGCCGGGGGCATCACTTTGTGTGCACTGTAAACATAAAAGTTCCTGATGCCTGCCATCTGTGCTTTGATGATTCCCGCTGCCGAACTTGGGGCGGTGGTCTCAAAACCAATTCCCAGAAAAACGATTTTCTTTCTGCGGTTGTGCTTGGCGATCTCCAGGGCGTCGAGGATGGAATAAACAATACGCACATCCGCGCCGTTGGCTTTTTCCCGTTCAAGCGAGCTGCTGGAACCGGGAACCCTGATAAGATCACCATAGGTGGTTATGATCACATCATCACGGCGGCTGTAAGCTATTGCTTTATCAATAAACGAATTACTTGTAACACATACCGGGCATCCGGGGCCGGATATCAGTTGAATGGTATCGGGCAGAAGGTAGGGTATCCCGAATTTTTGGATTGACATGGTATGGCCGCCACACACTTCCATGAGTTTGACGGGCCTGGAGGAAACCTTTTTGATCTCACCGGCAAGGGCCAGTACCAGTGCCTTATCGCGGTATTCGTCAATGTATTTCATTTAAAGTGATTTTTTTTGACAAATATATTCTTTATTCCTGCACAAATTTTTTACTCACATTTTCATATTTTCGTTCGGAAGATATATTGAAGATTATGATCTCGCCGGTTTTTCAATATTTTTTACTTTTACGGTATCCAAAACGATCGGATTATCGAATGACTGAAACTGTTCTCACATCGAAACGATTTCGCCTCACGGCAAAAGACCTGCCGGGATTGAAATATAAAGATTGAAGTTTTCTTTCAAGATGAAACATTTTGGATGATCCAGAAAAAATAAGCGAGTTATTTGGAGTTCAAAGGCCTGCGATTACAAAACACTTGAAAAATATTTTTGAAAGTGGAGAATTAAACGAAGAAGAGGTTAGTTCCATTTTGGAACATACCACTCAACACGGTGCTATAAAAGGCAAATTGCAAAAACAAAAAACAACTTATTACAATCTTGACGCAATTATTGCTGTTGGGTATAGAGTTAATTCACAGCAAGCGAAAGACGATTTTACCAAAAAATTACAGACATTTACGCTCTTTCATTTGATTATGACAAGGATGATAAATTAGCGCAACAGTTTTTTACTACAGTTCAAAATAAATTTCATTGGGCAATTACAGGCAAAACGGCTGCTGAAATTATTTGAATGAACAACACATTAAGGAACTTAACAGAATTGTCTCTGCATACCTTGATTTAGCAGAAAGTAGAGCAGAAAGACTAATCCCAACAAGCATGAAAGATTGGATAACTTTTCTGAATCAATTCCTTGAATTATCGAATTTCCAAATTCTAAAAAACAAGGAGAAAAATAATGCACGAAATGCTAACAGCAGGGTATAGCACGTGCCGAAAATCACGGTTTTATAGAAAATGAACAGTAAAATAAAAGATATAACTTTATAGAAAATTTAAACTGGATATTGCGGCACGTGCCATACCCGCACACGTTGTATGCTATCCCCCTTCGATGAAAATATTGATGAATATTTTAGATAACGTCAGAAGGAAGAGTTAAAAAAAGAAGAAAATGTGCAATTTTAGAAAAATATAAATGACTGAATATCAATAACTAATATTGATGTTAGTTGGAATTTAAAACCAAAAAAGTGCAAAAATTTATTCATGTAGAATTTCACTACTGTCCACTAAAAAAATTAATATCGTTCTTTGAAATCATTGGCAATCCATAATTTACGAGCGTTTTAGTTACGTGTCGATTTGAAACCGTTATAAGTGGAAAATAATCCACGATGAATAACGGTAAATATGTTTTTGCACAGTTAACAGAGTTTCTTCCCAAAAGGGTTTTTGATCGTATAGTCGCACGCTATGATGGTGATAAATACGTACGTCATTTTAGCTGCTGGAATCAGATGTTGTGTATGATTTTTGGACAATTTACCAGTCGTGACAGTTTACGGGATTTGATTGTAACCCTTGAAGCACATAGCCGAAAAACCTACCATCTTGGGTTTGGAAAAAGTGTAACCAGAAGTAACCTTGCAAAAGCAAATGAAAAGCGTGATTGTAAGATATTTGAGGAGTTTGCCTATCATCTGATTGAACTTGCACGCAGGAAACGGGAGAATGATAATTTTGAAATTAAGGGTAAAATTTATGCCTTTGACTCTTCAACAATTGATCTTTGCCTGAGCGTGTTTTGGTTGGCAAAGTTTCGTAAAACCAAAGGAGGAATTAAACTTCATACTCTTTACGATATCACTACTCAAATTCCTGCTTTTATCCATATCACAGCAGCAACAGTAAACGACATTAACGCCATGGATTATATCCCGTATGAAAGCGGCGCATACTACATTTTTGATCGTGGGTATATTGATTACAAACGTTTATACAAAATAGCTTTACTTTACAAAAACCGCTGGCAGGTTGAACTGTTCTTTAAATGGATAAAGCAGCACTTAAAAATAAAGTCCGTTTGGGGAACTTCTGAAAACGCCGTAAGAATCCAAATATATACTGCTATTATTGCGTATTGTCTTGTTGCAATTGTAGGGCATGATCTTAATATAGACCGTTCAACCTACGAAATATTACAAATACTTGGGATATCCCTACTAGACAAAACGCCTGTAATAGAGCTGTTTACAAATATAGATTACCAAAATGTCAATGAACGAAAATATAAACAACTGTCCCTCAGCTTATTTTAAGTGGACAGTAATGGTAGAATTTAAAAATCCTTTAGTATCTTATTTCATATTTTCTTGCATTATTTGGCAAGAGTTTAGTAATTCAGAGCAGGTATTAATACCGTTTCTTTAAGTTTTTCAGCAGTAATAACAAGCTCTTTTCCTAACTTTGTCAAA
>CAJVWU010000030.1 GCA_913009755.1 uncultured Bacteroidia bacterium | reverse complement strand
ATTTGACAAAGTTAGGAAAAGAGCTTGTTATTACTGCTGAAAAACTTAAAGAAACGGTATTAATACCTGCTCTGAATTACTAAACTCTTGCCAAATAATGCAAGAAAATATGAAATAAGATACTAATATACTAAGCAATGATAAATAATCATTTATGCTAGCTGGGCCAACTTTCGCAATCCTTGCATCACCATTAACATTACCTTTACGTAAACCATAAACCCCACTCCCTAAATCAACTTGTGGGTCAGTTCCGTAAACATTTGTATTTGCAGTAAAATCAAATGATGGAGTTGCTTGGGTCAAATCAACCGTGGATAATGTCATCACGCCATTATGGTTTCTATGATTAACCTCAATAAAATAATTGTCAGCGGTAATTTCAGTTAGTTTACCCCCGGTGGTACCATCAGTGTTTAATAGATATCCGTCCGCATCAATAAAAAATGCCTCTTCATGTAAAATTGAAGAACTACTGTTTTTATCTCTTAAACGCACAACAACCCAATCGACAGCATTAGAAGGTATTGAAGCAACTGATTTACCGGTACCATAAGGGTCAGTTAATGGGATAAGTCCTTTTGTATTTAATGTCAAGTTCATTGTGCTTCCATTATATGCACCTGCAAGGAAAAACTTTAAGTCCAGTTTCAGTCCACCATAATAATAGTCACCAACCATAAATGTTCCTGTTCCGTCAAATCCCGATCCTGAAACATAGTAGGGTTCCGTACCGCCAGCTGCTGACATATCACTCCAAGTAACTGTCGTGCCGTCGTCAGTGGTCAGGCCGATGCCCGATGATGTCCTGTCGAAATCCGTCAGTTCTTCTCCACTACTCCATTGAGCCGTAACCGTTAAACCGGATCCTCCCGAAGTTTCTTCCGTCACAACCCAACTACGGTCAACAGAATGGTCGTCGGTGAAGTTTGTCGGATTGTTATCAACAACCTTCACTCCATACGTATCGGTAGTTGCACCCGAAGCATTTTGCAGTGTCAGCGGGTTGTAGGCCGTATTGCCAACCGGGAAAGTAACATTGGTTGCGCCGTCGGCGGGCACATTGCGTTTGAGCGTGCCGGTGCCGTTGGTTACCACATAAGCCGAAGCACCTGTGCCAGTAGGGTCGGTTGAGCCCAGGGTAAGGTTGAACCCGTTCAATGTGAGTGTGCCACTGGTGAATTTCAATTCGCCGTTGATGGTTTGGTCGGCACCGGTGGATGTTGTGGTTATGGATACACCATTGGTGTTGTCAATCTCGGTAATACCGTAAAACCCGGCATCGAAGTTGCCGGTAATTTCCTGGGCTGTTGTACCGTTAAATTTAAAGGTTCCCGTAGAAGTCGTGGCAAACAAGGTGGAAGTGTTGTTCACCAGGTCGCCTTTGTTCTCAATTGTCCCTTTGTTGTCAATGGTGCCGCTGTTGTTGACAATGCCGCCGGTGACAATCACCGTTGAGCCCGACTCAACAATAAGATTCGCACTGCTTTCGAGTGTGAGCTGGGCAAATCCGGGAAATACCATCAATAACAAAATGAAAGTAAGTAATTGATTTTTCATCGTGATATCATTAATAAATTTTTGGTAAACTTTTGTTGTGTGTAGTACCATTTTGAAAGTGCAAGATAAGTAATATTTTGATTTTTTTGGTTCATCTTTTAAATTTTTTTCCTTTTTTTATTGACCGGTAACCGGATTTTTCACCGGATGGTTTTTTGAAATCAGAGACAAATTAAAGCTATTCTGTTTGAATATCCAAAAAACCCGGGTCATCAAATGGTCATCAGTGTGTTTATTGCTCAATTGCCTGCCCGACAAAGCATGACGCCGTCGGGATCGATTGCCCTGTTGTTTTTTTTCAGGCAATAGCGCCACTGATGCGGTGTGGCGGTGGCGGAGAACGCGAGGGTTTGTTATTGTTTAATTGAATTGTTGTCATGATTTTTTTGTTTTTAGTCCCGGCCATGAATGGCCGGGTAACTGATTTGTTTCATAGCATTATAATGGTATTCAGTTGTTTTCTATCATCTTTTCCAGCCTGTCAGGCCGGGCCTTCAGTTCACGGTTTTCCTGTTGTAATTTCTCAATGGTCTGCTGCTGCTCCTGCATGGCTTTGGTGAGTACGGGAATCAGCTTTTCATAATTGATGGCCCACAGATTTTTTGATTCGTCCTCAGGCACATATACCGCCTCGGGGATTATTTGGTTCAATTCCTGGGCGATAAACCCGAAAGTGAAGGTCTTTTGCGAGCCCGGCATGGTAAAAGTACCGTCTTCACTTGTCTCGGAACTGTGATGGAAATAGCTTTTTGGTTGCAGTTGCAGGGCGAAAGTGGGAGATGTAGCATTGTAGCCAACCACAACACTGCCATTTGAAGCCACCTTTAGTTTGGTAGCACCTTCAATCTGAACCCGTAAGCCATCTTCTCCTGAAATGGTGTTAATATGCAGTTTTGCTGCCGGGCTGCTTTCACCAATTCCCGTTTTTCCATCTGTGGACACAACAAACTCATTCGACTCTGTTAGACCGTAATGCAAAATAAACGCTCCACCATCTCTTTGCAGATGAATTGCAGATATTGCGCCATTATCTCGTGCCATAATCTCGTTTTCATCCATTACAATATTTTGTTCTGTGGTTAGCCCCGTAACAAGATAGCCTCCTCCTGACAGTATCGCATCAGTGCCGCCAACCACCTGAAGTTTGACACCGGGTGTTTGTGTGCCTACTCCGAGGTTTCCGTTAACGGCCAGGATATCATTATCGAATTCACCATAAATCAAAGGTGAATCAGAATCTGAGTTTTCGATGTATAGTTTATTGTCTCCGGTTTCATTGTAGCCCGCTTTATAGCCCAGGAATATATTGCCAGATTTACTATGATATAAGGTTCCCATTCCTGCATTATATCCAATTGTTGTATTATTTGAACCTCCCTCGTTATACCGATCTGCACCACTTCCTATTGCGATATTATTTTCCCCTAATATAAGGTCATGCAAGGCAAAACTGCCATAAGCCACATTATGGTTACCCGTTGTATTTGAATACAAACTGGCATAGCCCGTGGCAGTATTAACGTCACCAGTTGTATTTTTGTATAAACTCACATATCCAATTCCAGTATTAATATCACCTTCTGTATTTGTATAAAGTGCCGACTGGCCAAGGGCAGTATTTTTATCTCCAATTGTATTTAAGTGTAAAGAATTTTTTCCAAGAGCTGTATTAAAACGTCCGGATGTATTTGAATTCATCGAAGAATACCCTATAGCAACATTATGATTATCTGTCCCATCATCATTAGCTCCCGCTTCCTCACCCAGGAAAAAACTGTTGCTGCCACCTGTTTTGCCATCTAATAAATCATCAATGGAAAAGGCGCCTGAACCAATGACTTTCCAGTTGCTGCCATCGTAATAATAAAAACCTGTGGTGTTGTCGGTTTGGAAAACCATCAGTCCGGTAAGCGGGCTGGAAATTGCATCCCGTTCCGCTTCCGTCATTCGCGGGATCAGCATTCCTTTGTCGCTTGATTGTACATCGAGCATAGCGGATGAGTTGGGGCTGCTGCCATCGGTATTGATGGCTACCTGTGCAAAACCTGTTAAGGCCATGGTAGCAAAAAATAAAATAAGCAATGATTTTTTTATAGTTTTTGAGGTTTTATGGATTAATTGTTTCATGTTTGATTAAATTAAAATTATCAATGTTAACTGGGATATTTTTCTTGCTTTTTGTTTGTCCACATTGCCCGATAGCAGCCTTAAACAGGTTTCCCTGGTTGGCCTGAAAACCGGGCATAAGGTCGATATAGTTTGCTGCCTGGTAAGAAACATCGGTACCATACCCCCCTGTAATTATTCTTGTGGAAGTAATATGGTCAGAAGCTTCATAAACCTGCATTCCGGTGTAGTCAGGATTACTGGGATCGTTGGCAGGGGTCAGTACAAAGAGATTCTGACAATCGGCATACACAGTTGATTTCCATAAGCCTCTTCCATAGGTCGCGGCATAAATAATATCATCTTGTGTATTTATCTCCAGTTCTTGTATAATTACCGGTGGAAGTCCGTTACTGTAATATGTCCATTCGGTTGAACCGGGAACTTTATAAAAAACACCAATATCGGTTCCAATGTAAATTGAGTTCACAACATCAGGATCTACTGCAATACAATTAACAGGAATATTTTCAAGGTTATAACTTACGTTTGTCCAGTCAATTCCTCTATTCCAGCTTTCAAACACTTTATTACCATCAGTATATCCGCTAAAGCTTATCATAAAATGATTGTTATTTGAAGGATCGATAACAATATCAGAGATACTATGTCTTTCAACCGGCAAGGTAGAAGTAATATTTGACCATACATCCTGCGATTGATCAAAAAAGGTTTCTGTCAGCCACAAAGAATCTTTTGTGTCAATGTTTTGTGAAACATCTATCCGGCCAATCGTAGAAGCAATCAAAACATCTTCATCAGTTTGTGATATATCAAGGTTATTAATATTGTGAAGTTCTACTGTTGGAAGATATTTTTGAAAACTCATGGCCCCACTTAAAGTTTTTACACGAACGCTACTTGCCAGTGAAACGATCAGGCGATTATGGGCAATTGGTCTTAACAGCAAAGGATTATTAAAAATCTTACCATTTGTCATACCAAAAATCGGCGAGAAAGTATTTCCTCCATCACTGGATAGTTCTAAGCTACCATATTGTCGCGAACTAATGATCGAATCAGTATTTGACGGCATAATAATACATTCAAACCCATCTGCTCCCCGCACATTTTCAACAGTAGTGCTACCTGAATAACGATTAACACCATTGTCCTGCGATCCCATATAAACAAGGTTGGTGTTTGAATTGACAATCCCGATTTTGTGAGATTGCATTATAGCAAGCCCTTCTGAAATATCTGACCATATTAAGCCGCTTGTCGTAGTTTTAAAAATTCCTCCATCACAGCCGGCAAACAGGGTAGTTCCATTGTAAATTAGCTCGTGAATATCAGCGTGAACATACTCATAATCACCCCAGTCCTGTCTCCAATATGAATTTATGACCCAATGATCGCCACCATTGATTGATCTCCAGATATTAATTCCTCCAACAAATATTCTGTTTTCGTTAATAGTTGAAACTTCAATAGCAAGGTCATAACTTATCTGTGTATAGTTTCCACTTCCATCCTCATTGTAACTGAGGATGTTTGGCCCCATATCATCGAAGTGCCTTACCCAACTTGTTCCCCTGTCTGCACTTATAAAAACACCGAGATACCTGATATTGTCACCCAACAGCGCATACACTTTGTTAGTATTGTCCGGCGTTACTGCTAATTCAATTCTCGATTTCCCATCTGCAACAATATAAGCTGACAAGTCTTCAACCATGTTCCAGTTTGCACCTCCATCCGACGATCGATAGATGGTATCATTTGTGGATGCATATACCGTATCAGCATTTGAAGGGCTATATTCAATATCAAAAAATGATCCCGTTTCAGCCAATGTCCAGTTTTCACCCCCATCGGTAGTGCGGTAAATTCCGTTTGAAGTTGTTGCAATAAGTATATTGCTATTTGAAGGTTTCATTTTGAGTTCGGTTCCAAAAATTATCTCATCACTTCCAAAAACAAGTCCTGTTTGTTGCCAATTTATTCCACCGTCTGTAGTTTTTAGTACCCCTATACTCGTCAAATCCCGGGAATCACCAACTCCTGTAAGGATATATATGATATCATGATTTGAATAACTAACGGCAATTCCTGAAATAGCCAAATTTGGCATTCCATCTGTTAGTGATGACCAGGATGCTCCACCATCCATGGTTTTCCAAAGTCCGCCACCTGAAGCCCCTACATAAATAATATTTGCATTTGTAGGATGAAATGCTATTTCATTGATGCGACCATTACCCGGGTTCCACCCACCTTGATTTGTATTGGGATATGGATCAGGATTGTTTGTCCAGGCACTTGGGCCTAACTCGGTCCAATAACCGTTACTACGGTCACCCCTTGACCTTCCGCTTGTTTTCATCTGATTAAATGCACGAAAAGAAATAGAAGTGTTGTTTACCCGGTTACCATTAACATCAAGCCGTTTCTGAACAAATTCTTCCCAACGCTTAAATTGTTTATAACCCGTGCCCCGTCCTTTGTCCTTGTTTTTAAATTGCAACTCTGTTTTGGCAACACTAAGTTCAAAATTATTCTTCAAGTTATTTTTGGTATAATCCTGTGCAGTTAGCGTTAATGAAGATGCCAGACTCAAACACATAATAATTACAAAGTATTTCATTTCTTATTCATTTTGTTTATTTGCTCTTTTAATCCTTCAATCTGCTTTTGCTGTTTAATTGTGTATAATGTCAATTCCTCGATCTTTTCCATCATCAATCGTTGCATTTCACCAAGTTCCAATTCGGAGTTTCCAATTTCATCAGATGATGGAATATTAGGTAAATGCCCCTTATTTTCAATATAATTTTCCAGATTATTGAGCGTAATCAGATTGTAGTTTTGATTAAAAACATAATCAGGCCAATCTGCCAGCAGGCTTACCCTAACTTCTTCACAGATAATTTTACCGTCCACAGAGAGTTTGTATCCTGCGGCAAAGGAATTCCCAATAGCAACATTCCCATTATCACGTTTTATCAATAAGTGTGGCCCACTCCTGGTTAAATTAGCCTTCCCCCAAAGTTCCATTTCATTCCCGGATCCATCATACATCCAGTACATACCATAAGTGGCATCGTTATCCTCAGCCAAAAACAAGGTAGCACTATCTCCTGAATTCAGTGTTTTAGGAGTTATATAAACTTTGGTATTTGTGCTGGCAGGATCATGAACATGCAACTGACTTAAAGGAGAATGTGTTCCTATGCCCACCTTGCCATTAAAGCCAAGTTCTTTTGTTTCAAAATCACCAAAAATCAAAGGCTTGCTGGTATCAGAATTTTGGATATACAGTTTATTGCTTGTTAACTCATTATAGCCTGCTTTGTTACCAATAAAAACACTACCATCACGGACTACTCCTGAACTTCCATATCCTGCTTTAAATCCAATAACGGTATTGTCAGAACCTGTAGTATTATAATAATCAGCAGCATAGCCAAGACTTATATTATTATTGCCACTAACATTATAATACCCCGATGAAGCTCCTGCTGCCAGATTAAACTTACCTGAAGTTCTATTTTTTTGGGCATAATAACCTAAACTAACATTGTATTTTCCACTTACATTTGAATAAAGTGCAGACATACCATAAGCAGTATTACATTCTCCGATTGTATTCTTGTATAATGCCGAAGCCCCTCCTGCTGTATTATAACTCGCCGTGGTATTATTAAGTAAAGAAGAAACTCCATTAGCCGTATTATAGCGGCCACTACTATTAAGTCTTAGCGCGCCATAACCTGTTGCAGTGTTGTTTGCACCAGTACTATTTGTATTTAGCGCATTAATTCCTATTGCCACATTGCTATTATTAGAAGCATCATCATTACTACCCGATCCAAGACCAAGAAACACACTACTTCCATCAGATTTTCCATCTAACAAATCGTTTATGGAAAAGGCATCTGAACCAATGACTTTCCAGTTGCTGCCATCGTAATGATAAAAACCTACAACGTCATCAGTTTGGTAAATCAATAATCCTGTGGCCGGACTGCTAATGGCATCTCGTTGTGATATTGTCATTCGGGGAATAAGGATTCCGGCCGTATCAGATTCTATATCTAGCATGGCCGAAGCATCGGGACTGCTGCCGTCGCTATTAATTCCAACCTGAGCCGAGCCCTCAATACTTATCATAATTATTAAAATAGATAAAATGGTTTTTGTTTGAATAAAACAATTTCTTTTTAAAATTTTCATAATACTATATATTTATTTAGTGATTCTTCTCCCGTTTCTATTGCAATTTTTATTCGTTTTATCCCTTCCGGTATATCAATTACTTCAAAATCTGATTTAGTAACAACAACTGATTTTTCGAAATCTTTGCCGTCGGAAATACTTATTTTCCCAAACTTAACCCATGAGTTAAATTGTATATAAAGTTGGTGGTTAATAACTGTGGTAAGTATCATATATTGGAAAAACCTTTAGATATTTACTAAATTCTACTAACTGTATTTTCTAAAAAAATACTCCGTGATTTTTGCTCAACTCGGCAAAACTCGAACAAGTTCGGCTATGCTCTCGCTTTTCGCAAAAATTCGACCGCCAAGGGCGGTATTAAAAAATAATCAAATAGTCGAATTGTCAAATTAATTAATCCCGTAAACAGCGAACTAAAAAGCCGTTCGACTTAGCGTCGTTATCGCGGTAGACTCCTGCACCGTAATAGATTAGGTAGCGTTTATATGCGCCTGAACCGCTACTCTCTGTACTACTCCACCAGTAGCCGTAGTTACCCACATTATAGAACGTACCATCATAACTCCAACGGCCGCCACCTGGAAGGGCAGAAAATTCACTTTCATTTGTTGCTCCTGTGTTTGGGCTGATCCAATGTGTTGTTCCGGTTTCTTTCATTTTTCCGCCTGCAACATCTGTTCCGCCAAGTTCGTCTGTTAATGTTGTCCATTCTGCATCTGTCGGTAAATGCCAGCCGTCGGGGCATACACCTTGCCCGTCAGAATTGTCCCTTGCCCAATCATCCCCTATGGCGGCAGCATAAGTGTATAATGCTCCATAATCTGTTCCTGAATTATTATTGTAAAAACAATAAGCATCATCAGTATTATTATCTGCTAAATTTACCCAAGCTGTGTTATCCGTAACATTCGGTATGACATCTCCATTGGGGTAGTGTGTTACTTTTAAATCTTCTGCAATCCAACATTGTCCTCCTATCTCTACTGTTGGATATGTATTACCGTCATAATCTAATATTTGTTCACCACAAATAAAACTACTTCCTTCTACATAAAAAATACTGTCAATTTCCGAAATAGGAACAGATATAGTACTGTTATCTGTTTTTCTTATTTTCATATTGGTTTGTGCAAACAAACTTGCACTTACAAAAAATATTAAAAATATTATTGCTGGCTTCTTCATTGTTATATTATTTTAAAATTATTAATTTCTTTGTTGTTAAGATATTTTTATTCATTATTTTTATTAGATATGTTCCGGACGGCAAATCTCGCTTTTGCCATTTTAAAGTATAATTACCTTTCTGTTTATTATCCGATAAAAGAACTTCTATAATTTTACCTGTTATATCCGTTAGTAAAATTTTAATTTCACTTGTTTTATTAACTTCATATTTTATGCTAAAATTTCCATTACTGGGATTTGGATATATCAATACATCTAATGAATTTACAATTTCATTATTTTTAATATCTGTTGTTGCATCGTAGTAATACTTTTTTACATCTGCTGTTGCCCATGTTATTGTAGAGGCATCTGTTTTTTGCAAAACCATATCTGTTCCTGAAAATATTATTTTTTGAACTTCCGATAATGGAATTTGGTCTATATTTCCATTATTTTCTTCTACATAAATGCTTTGTTGTGCTTGAAGACTTGTAATAATTCCAAATGCCAGCAAAATTACTGTTGTTGATAATCTTTTTTTGTACTTCATATTATTAAAATTTTAGTTATTATTAAAGAAATGATAATTGCCATTATTAACTACGCACAAATGTATTATGATAAAAGAGCCTCTCCAAATTTATGAGGTAAACTTGAGGTGTACAGCTAAGTATTTTATTTTGTTTGTTCTGTTGAGAAGGAGGTTGAGACTGTTGTAAATTGCACAATGTCAGTAGTTAGATGGTCGTGTTGCAATTGTTTTAAACCATGCAGAATAATTCGGTGGTTAGCATTGATGTTTTTCTAACTTTGTAAGCAGGGAATGTTTCAGCTCATTTAAGACACCTACTTATGTTCCAATTTATAAAATAACCAAGCCTATGAAACTCACTTTTGTACCCGTTTTTGCTGTTTTACTTTTTTTTGCTTCCATTGCTTTTTCGCAAAACGCTTCCTACGTACAGGGAAAAAACCTCCTCAGGGAAGCAGACAGCTTGTTGTTTATTGATGCAGATGCATCCATTCAAAGGGCAAAATCAGTTTTAAAACATTTTGGCGATAACGATACCTTATTTGTGAATGCCACATCCACCCTCGCGCAGGCCTACCGGGAAAAAAAATTTTACGATTCGGTAGATTATTATGCCAACATCAGTTTGCAAAAAGCGCTGGAGCTTCAGGATACGGTCAATATTATTTTTTCCTATACCAACCTTGGGTCTGACTATTATTTGATGGCCGAATATGGCAAAGCATTGGATGAACTCAAAAAGTCGGAAACCTATTACAAAGCTTTTGGAACGGAAAGGAAAACAGACAAGATATCTCCTTTGTACTACGCCAAATTGCTTAACAATATGGCGACGGCTTACATAAAAACAACGCATTACGATTCTTCATTGCGCTGTTTCATTCAGTCCATCAAAATTAAAGAAGCCAATCATGCGGCAGCCGGCACGCTGATTGTCAGTAAAATAAATATTGGTAGTATTTACCTCGCCATCAAAGATTTCGAGAATAGCGAAGTGTGGTTGAAAGAGGCCTTGACAGATGCGGTAAATGAGCAGGACTCTGTTTATATGGCCCGTTGCTATGCTAACCTGGGGGTACTGTATAAAAAAACAGATGATACGACCCGGGCAATTGTAAACTATAAAAAAGCCCTCGGCATCAATGAAAACAGGGGCGATCATCGAAACCAGGCCATCGTGCTACAGAATCTGGCTCTGCTGCTGAGCAGTCAGCAAAAATATGATGATGCTTATCCTTATTTTGTCAGGGCACTGGAAAATAACAATGCCATCTGTGCCAACAACAGTCGCCTGCACCTCGCTATGAGCCGTATGTTTTTAGAACAGCAGCTTTACGACAGTGCCATCGTGCATGGGAATCTGGCCTTGCCACTGGCTAAAGAAAGCGGGAATATAGATGTGCAGTTGGAAGATTACGATCTGCTATCGCGGGCCTATAAAGGTAAAAAGCAATTTCGTAAAGCCTACGATTTTTTACAGAAACACCTCAGCCTAAAGGATTCGGTCACCAGCAGGGAAAACCGGGAATACATCCAAAGCCTGAAAACGGAATTTGAAACGGAAAGAAAAGAGCATGAGATTGTATTCCTGAAGGAACTCAACCAGAGTGAGCATGCCAAAGCCCTTGCCATCCAAAGTAAACAGCGACTGCTTATCGTGGTAATATTGCTTACCCTTGCCCTCCTGATTGTTGTAGCAGCTTATTATTTTTCAAAAAAGAAAAAGGAAAAGGAATTGTACCTTGTCGAGAAAAAATTACTGGAAACCGATTTGAAAAACAAAGAACTGAAGGCAAAAGAATTGCAAACGGATGTCAATTACAAAGCCCGCCAACTCACCACCCATGCTCTGAATATGCTGCAAAAGAACCAGATGCTGGCCGACATCCGTGAAAAACTGAATGCCATCGCGGGCCAGGTGGACGAACAATTGGCCAGGCAATTCAATACCATCATCAAAGAAATAGGGAAGAGCCGGAAAACCGAAAAAGACTGGGAACTGTTTAAAAACTATTTTGAAAATGTTAACAAAGACTTTAATAAAAACCTGCATTTATTGAATCCCAATCTGAGTACGCACGATTTCAGGCTGGCAGCCCTGGTCAGTTTAAACCTGAACATTAAAGAAACCGCGGCGCTTTTAAGTATCTCGCCCAACAGCGTTAAAATTGCCAGGTACCGCCTGCGCAAAAGGTTAAATGTAGAAAGCGGGAAAGACCTTTATTCCTTTTTGAATAAGCTGAAAGGCACTTGATGGGCGGAATTTACCATGCGTATCTGATTGGATGCGCTAATATCTGCACATATCCCATTGCCGTATTGTCCGCTCCCAAAGTGTTTGCGTGAAGTGCTTCAGTACCTACTGCTGTATTGTCATCGGCAAAACCGCCGTTATTATTAATAAGTGCTTCAAATCCGATTGCCACATTAGTTGCACCTTTGGTATTTGAAAACAGTGCTTTGGAACCGATAGCAGTATTAGAAACCGCTTCGCCGGACTGTGCCCCTGTGCCATTATTAAATAAAGCCGAATCGCCTATAGCCAGAAGATTACTTTGATTCGTGGCATTGTATAATCTATTTCACTTGACAAAAATGTTTTTTTTGTAAATAGCATTTTCATAGGATACACTTACTGTCAAATATCCGGTAGCCTGTTTCAATGTTATTTTTTCAAAATTTGAATTTTCAAACGGATGGGGTCAGGATGATTTTGTGATTCCTGTCGGTAACCTGAATCATCCCCCTGGGTACGATCCGGTCGAGGGTTACGTAAATGTTGTAGTTGTCGGAGTAAATCAAAAGCATATCCTGCATTTATAAACCCAACTTTTTCCTTTTCCAGGGCAGAAAAACGCCTGTTAATTGTCGGCATAGTCGGCCTTATTGTGTTTTTTATTCTAACGGTAACCATACTCCTGATGCGTAAGAAAAAAGACAGGGATTTGTTTAAACTTTATTTTGAACAGATCAATGAAAGTTTCTTTGATAAACTGAAAAAGATCAACCCTGCTCTGACCGGAAACGATTACAAATTATGTGCACTGATCAAATTGAATATGAGTGTGAAAGAAATGGCATCGGTATTGAATATTTCGGCCGACAGCCTGAAAAATGGACGCTACCGGTTGAAGAAAAAACTGAAACTTGGCAGGGATGAAGACATGAATTCAATGATCAGAAATATTTAAATCAACTAATCGGGTAAAAAATAAGAAATCCTTATTGATTGCCGGTAATTGTTAATGTGGCATTGTTTTTAATGGTGACGACCGAACCTTTTTCCAGATACAGACGTTGGATGGAAACATCCGAATAAATGGCCGGTGCAAAAGTATAGCCCGTTGTGATAAAAACTTTATCAGTACTGGCCGGCACTTGTCCCAAGCGCCAGTTTGAAGGATTATCCCAATGATCATCCACTGTGCCCAGCCACATGGATAAATGGCCGTCAAGACCAACAACTGCGGTTCCCAACGAAATAAAAGAACTATCATTTGCAGGATTATATCTGGCGTGATAAACAAAGACTTCTGCCGATTCACTGGCATCCCAATAACGGTAACGGATGGAATCCCCGTTTATAAAACCTTGCAGACCTGAAATATCAGGATCGTCTGTTGCTGCACTTATTGTATAATTAACGTCTGGTGTAAACTCACCGGTCAAAACCACCACACCCACACACACCTCTCCCGGAATAGTGGAATCATAATCAAAGACGGCTATTTCATCCCCTGCCTGCAGGTAAAGTTCGTTAAGAAAAGCACTGTCCACAACAAAATTCATGGAGTCCAATGGATTTCCTGTCCACACAGGCTGAAAATGCGGACTCTCCTGGGTAACATATACCGTATCCACATCCCCGTAAATGGAGGTGACCAGGATAGTATCGGTACGTTCATGCCCTGAATCGTTGGTGTTGTAAACCACTGCCAGCGAATCATCTCCGGCCCCTCCGGCAGGCAACACCTCAAACCAGTCCGCATTTTCAGAAACCGACCAGGTTGTATTGGAAGATAATGTCAAATTCACCGAATCGGACAAGACAGGAACAAGCGTATCCGAAGGATCAACATACAGATAGGGAATTTCCTCATAGTTGAAGTCATCAATGATGATCACAAAGGAGGTGTCCGACATGCCGTGTTTGAAGACAATGTATTGTGCGGTATCTTTGTAATTCGTGTCAAAAAGTATGGTGAACTCACTGTATTGCGTATTCACCGCAACAGTATCAAAACCTTTGAAAGTAAGTGTGTCAGCCGGGTCAGCCATTGTACCCACGATCAGGCTGGAATTGCCGGTGTAAGTTCTGGCCATGAATCTCACCTGGTTTTTCTGTGAAGGGAGGTCACTGAACCCGGGTGTGATCAAAGCAATAAAATCCGTCGTATCTTTCCTGCCAAACAATGCGGCGGCTATCGTTCCCGAAGCCGCAAGAGAGTCAATGGTTATCACGTTTTCCAGTGTGTCGGTATTGATTAATGACCAGCAACCGGGTATCTCCGGAACCGTCAATCCGTCAAAATTTTCCGTCACCGAAGCAGTAACCGGATCACATAAGGTAGTGAACGTTTCCGGGTCAACCCACCGTGAACTGTCGCCTGCCCCGCAGTAGGCCCTGATGTACCAGTCGTAAGAGGTGTTTGAGATTAATCCTGTTAGCTGGTATGGGTTTTCGGTAATGGTTACCGGGGTGACACCTGTCGTATCAAAACCGGCCACATCTGCCCTGAGCTGCCATTGAGTTGCTGTGCCGTTTTCAGTCCAGTTCAGTTTTGCTGCAGTTTGTGTGATACTATTCGTATAAAGACTGTCGGGATCCGGACAAATATATATTCGTTTTGTTAATGAATCAATGGTATTTCCATCCCTGTCGATAGCGGTAAATGTACACAGGTTATTATCAATGCTCACCTTACAAAAATGATAAGACATATTGGCGACTTTGATCGAATCGGCAGAGGGATTGACCGGATAAAGCGGGGCGCCCCCTCCTCCCGTGGTAATGTGGATGACGCCATTGACTTCTGCCCGGGCATAATAGTGATTGTGTCCGCCAAAAACAAACTGAACGTTGTATGTTTCGCAAAGTGGCTGGATATAATCCTGGACATCAGTGTTATTGGCATGACCGCCTGCTGTCCATCCCGGCTCATGCAAGACAATGATCTTCCACGGCTTATTCGTTCCTGCGAGGTCATTTTCAAGCCAGATATACTGGTCGCTACCGGAGGAATAATCGGTGTACTGGTCAATGATGATAAAATGGGCGTTGGCATAATCAAATGAACCGTAAAACCTGGGAGAATTATAAAAAACATAAGGGAAATATTTACCGAACCCTGTCCCCTGTCGTTCATGGTTCCCCATGCAGGCCATATAGGGCAACGTCCGCAGCATCTCCTGAATGTTGGCATATTGCGGATCGAAAAACTGATCATCCCAGTCGGCTTCATTATCTCCGTTAGCGACAAGATCACCCGATGCCAGGATGAATGTTTGTGCTGCTGTGTCGTTTTGAATGTTCTCAAGGATCTTTTCAGCTACACTATCGTGTGCGGCGGGGTTGGTCCTTGTGTCACCATACGCAAAAAATGAGAATTTCGTACTTGTTTCCGGGGGAGCTGTTTTAAAATCACCGGTATATATTTCATTGCCAATGGTCACCTGATAATAATACTTTGTATCTTCCGATAATCCTGCAAATGTATATTGATGCTGGTGATCATCTCCATATTCAATGGTTTGGGCCGTTGAATCGTAGTTCAAATCAACACCCCAATCAATGGTGCACGAAGCTGAATCATTCAATTGCCAGTTTAGCTGCATGGCAGTATCTACTCCGTCATATAGCAGATAAGGCGCTTTCCGTGTCAGACTTCTGGTTGTGAAAGTTGAAGGGCCAGTCCATTGCGATACCGTATCGCCCACATTGCAGCAGGTCTTAATGTACCATTCGTAAGATGTATTGGGCCGTAAACCGGTTCTGACATAAGGATTCTCATAGACAGTCTCCGGTGTAACACCTGTGGTGTCAAAACCTGCCGTGTCGATCATCATTTCCCAGTTCTTGGCAAAATTGTGTTCAGTCCAAAATAATTTGGCTGCTGTAGGTGCTACACTATCGGCATAGAGGCTGTCGGGCAGGACGCAGGGGATCACCTCGTAACTGATGTCGTCCAAAAAGATGCTCTGCGATTTGCCGGACATACCATGTTTGAAAGTAATGTACTCATCTGTGAGTTTGTAATTGGTGTCGAACATTACGGTGTATTCGTTGTAAACCGGCAGGATGGTAAGTGTGTCGTAACCGGTAAATGCCAGCGTGTCGAACGGATCGCTCATCGTTCCTACGACAAGGGTGGCTGTGTCGGTGTATGTTCTTGCCATGAACCGGATTCGGTTGTCCTGTGAGACAAGGTCGCTGACTTCGGGGGCGATCAGGGCAACGAACTTTGTGGTGTCCTGGCCTCCGTAAAGACCGGCGGCCAGAGAATCGGACCAGGCCAGCGAGTCAGACAACGAAACTTTGGCCAGTTGGTCGTTTGTCAGGGTGAACCAGCAGTCGGGCAGGGTGTCCAGCCCGTCAAAGGGTTCGGTAAAGGGAACGGTGAACGGGTCGCACCGTGTGGTGAACGTATTGGGGCCCACCCAGCCGGAAAGGGAATCCCCGAATCCGCAGTAGGATTTTACATACCAGTCGTAACCGGTGTTGGAAGTCAGGCCGGTGGCTTTGTAAGGGTTGCCGGTTGTTGTTATCGGGCTGTAGCCCGTCGTGTCGAAACCTGCCGTGTCAACCATGATCAGCCAGGTGGTGGCAAAGCCGTTTTCCTTCCAGTGCAGCCCGGCCGTGGTGCGGGTGAGGCTGTCGGCAAACAAGCTGTCGGGAAGGGCACAGGGAATAGTTTCATAACTGATGTCGTCCAAAAAGATGCTCTGCGATTTGCCGGACATACCATGTTTGAAAGTAATGTACTCATCTGTGAGTTTGTAATTGGTGTCGAACATTACGGTGTATTCCTGGTAAGTTGGCAGGATGGTAAGTGTGTCGTAACCGGTAAATGCCAGCGTGTCGAACGGATCGCTCATCGTTCCTACGACAAGGGTGGCTGTGTCGGTGTATGTTCTTGCCATGAACCGGATTCGGTTGTCCTGTGAGACAAGGTCGCTGACTTCGGGGGCGATCAGGGCAACGAACTTTGTGGTGTCCTGGCCTCCGTAAAGACCGGCGGCCAGAGAATCGGACCAGGCCAGCGAGTCAGACAACGAAACTTTGGCCAGTTGGTCGTTTGTCAGGGTGAACCAGCAGTCGGGCAGGGTGTCCAGCCCGTCAAAGGGTTCGGTAAAGGGAACGGTGAACGGGTCGCACCGTGTGGTGAACGTATTGGGGCCCACCCAGCCGGAAAGGGAATCCCCGAATCCGCAGTAGGATTTTACATACCAGTCGTAACCGGTGTTGGAAGTCAGGCCGGTGGCTTTGTAAGGGTTGCCGGTGATAGTTACCGGGCTGTAGCCCGTCGTGTCGAAACCTGCCGTGTCAACCATGATCAGCCAGGATTGGGCGAAGCCGTTCTCTTTCCAGTTCAGGTTGGCCGTCGTGCGGGTGAGGCTGTCGGCAAACAAGCTGTCAGGCATGGCACAGGGGATGGTTTCGTAATTAAAATTGTCAATATAAATATATCGTGAGGTTCCGGATTGACCGTGTTTAAAAGCAATATAATTGTCGCTTATTTTATAACTCGTATCAAAATCAACAATGAATTCCTGGTATTTAGGAAATGACACGATCGTGTCAAAAGCATGAAATGTCAGGGTGTCAGCCGGATCGGACATTGTTCCGATGATCACTGAACAGGTATCCTGCCATGTCCGGGACATAAATCTAATCCGGTTATTTTGTGAGCTGAGGTCTGAAAACTCAGGTGTAATCAACAGCACAGAAGCAAGCGTATCGGATGCATTGTACAATGTCACGGCATTTCCGGATGAATAATAGAGGGAATCAACCGTTTGGACTAAAGCCGATGTATTGCGAGTGATTGACGACCAGCAGTTCGGTAGTTCCGGTACAGTTTCTTTGTCAAAGTTTTCAACAAAGGTAGCCACATATGGAGCGCATAATGTCTGGAATGCGTTTGGGCCAACCCAAACGGAACTGTCTCCTGTTCCGCAATTTGAGCGTACATACCAGTCATAATCTGTTCCCGGGATCAGGTCAATCCAATGATAAGGATTTAACGCAACTGTGACAGGCGCTTTGTTCAAAGTATCGAAACCGGCAGTATCCAGCATGATTTCCCATGCAGTTGCCTGGCCGTTTTCTGTCCAGCCCAGGTCAGCAGAAGTCTGGCCGATATTGTCAACATATAAATCCGAGGGAGGAATACACAAATAAACAGGATTGAGCACCGGGGGCAGCATCAATGAATCCAGAAACTCCAATGACAAATCCTGAAAAGCTTCAGGCATGGAATGCCCGCCGTTATGCGAGTAAAATTTATAGGGGATACCGATTTTATTTAGTGTATCCCTGAATGCCAGGTTGCCCGGATAAAAATGAAGTGCATCGTTTGTTCCGTCACCAAACAATATGCCCACACTGTCCTGTGTGGTCAATGACCTGACGCGGTTTGACAACTCCTGCACCATCCATTTGGAAAATACGGTATCAATCAGGTGACAACTATCGTCAAATGGAAATTCAACTACACGGGGATCAACATAGGTTTGCGGTGTATTCAAATTAGGGGAAAAGGCACCGGCACCCAGAAAGATAACTTTGGTAAAATGCCCCGGGGCGGAATCGTAATCATAAAAATAAGGTGGCCCTGTATTTTCATTTTCTACTTCCTGCCTTAAATCCTCAATAATCACATCCAAACCAAGCGGTGCTGCATGTCCCGCCACGGCTGCAAATTTCGTTTTTTGTTCAATCCCATACCTTAGTGCACCGTATGCCCCCATGGACTCTCCAATTATCCCCTGATATTTCCGGAAAGGCATGACCCGGTAATTTTCTTCTATCCAGGGAATCAGATCATTCATCGTGAAAGTTTCCCAATCACCCCAGACCGGGGAATTCATATACATATTGCCGTCAAAAGGGTTGGGGCTGTTGTCGGCACAAACCATCACAAGAGGATCAATCGTCCCGGCATTGATCAGTGTTTCGGCATTATTGGCAATGTTTTGCATTGCCCCCTGGTCTTCAGCCCATCCGTGCATATAAATTACTAAAGGGTAATAAGTATCAGGATTGGCGGCATAACCGGGTGGAAGGTAAACATCAACATTGATCGTTGAATCCAGGGCAGCACTATAAATAGAGGTATGAACAATATTTTGACCAAACAGGGTACTCAGCCCCATAAAAAAGCCGACTATAAAAGTGGATATTTGAATTTTATCCCGCATGCTTTTAATATCATGATTATAATCAACACGTTTTAGTAATGAATAGTTTTGCTTTAAATGACACTACAATATTACAAAAATCTTTCAAAAAATCAACCCTTCCTCTCCTGATTTTGATCGGAAGTTAAGTATCTCCTTCAGATTTATTGATCTTTCAAATACTTTGTCTCCCCTTCAATCTGTACTTCATAAATCCGTGGGATATCCCCTTCCGGTGTATTGTAACCTGCCATGATCCTGTCCTTAAAAGTAGATACCCGTGACTTTTCCACCCAATTCAACGTACAACCACCAAAGCCACCCCCCATCATCCTGACTCCTAAAACACCTGTCGTGTTTTCAGTAATTTCCACCATTGATCCAACTCAATACAACTGACTTCCTATTCATCACGTAATTCTACGTGAGAAACCGTACATTTGTTTCCCAAAAGTTTTGTAATCATGTTTCAACAAAGCATAGCACGCATCCTGAACAGATAAGGGTTCCTTTCAAAAAGTTTTTCAAAATACTGAAATATTTTATTTATCATTCTGATAGTCCTGTGTTATTTAAAATCATTTCTGGCAAAGGCAAGTTTCTTAACAAAGTATTAACTTATGATGATTTATCCTGAATTTTGTTGTCAACTGTATTTTAAAATATCGCGAATTAGAAAAATATACTTTAGATTTGAAAATTAAAAAATAATAAAAAGCCATGATAAGAGTTGTATTTCGATGTGTTTTATTTTGTTTTTCAGTGATTTTTATCCTTCCTGTTCTCGGCCAGGAGAATGATTCCCTGTTATCCGATAAAACCTTTTCCGGTTTAAAACTCCGTAGCATCGGTCCGGCATTTATGTCAGGCCGCATTGCCGACATTGCCATTGATCCGGTTGATGAAAATAGCTGGTATGTTGCTGCCGGATCAGGCGGTGTGTGGAAAACAGAAAATTCCGGGACAACCTGGAAGCCGGTTTTTGAACATCAGAAAGCTTACTCCATCGGTTGCCTGACCATTGACCCGACAAACCACCACACCGTGTGGGTGGGAACCGGTGAAAATGTGGGCGGCCGTCATGTGGGTTATGGCGACGGTGTTTACAAAAGCACCGATGAGGGCGAACACTGGCAGAATATGGGTTTGAAAGAATCGCAACATATTTCAAAGATTATCATCCACCCCGACAACCCCGATATTGTGTGGGTCGCCGCCCAGGGTCCGCTCTGGAACAAAGGGGGCCAGCGGGGAGTTTATAAAACCGTTGACGGAGGAAAAACATGGAAAAAGGTATTGGGTGATGATGAATGGACAGGGGCAACCGATCTGGCCATTGACCCACGTAACCCTGACCGCTTGTATGCAGCAACCTGGCAACGCCATCGTGATGTGGCAGCCTATATGGGCGGCGGTCCAGGAAGCGGTATTTACCGGTCGGAAGATGGCGGAAGAACATGGATCAGGTTGAAAAAAGGTCTTCCCACAGGAAATATGGGAAAGATCGGACTTGCGATATCCCCTCAGAAACCGGATGTGGTGTATGCAGCCATTGAGCTGGACATCAGGACAGGCGGTGTTTTCAAAACAACAAACCGCGGTGCTTCATGGTCGAAACAGTCTTCGGTAGTATCCGGAGCTACCGGACCACACTATTACCAGGAATTGTATGCCGACCCGCACCGGTTCGACCGCATTTATTTGTGCGATGTAAGAATACAGGTTTCGGTTGACGGGGGCAAAACCTTCAGAAGGTTACAGGAAAAGAAAAAACATTCTGACAACCATGCTATTGCTTTTAAATCAAAAGATAAAAATTATTTGCTTGTTGGCACGGACGGTGGCCTTTATGAAACTTATGACCTGGCCAAAAACTGGCGGTTTATTGCCAACCTGCCCCTCACCCAGTTTTATAAAGTGGCCGTTGACGATGCTTACCCGTTTTATCACATCATTGGCGGAACACAGGACAACAGTACGGAACGGGGGCCTTCACGAACCGACAGATGGGAAGGCATCACCAACGAAGACTGGCATGTTATCCTGGGTGCCGACGGCCATCAGCCGGCAACGATTCCCGGAAAACCGGATCTCGTATATGCCGAGTGGCAGGAAGGGCACCTGAACCGCATAGACCTGACCACAGGGGAGATCATTTCAATTCAGCCACAGCCTGACTCGGGAGAGAATTATGAACGGTACAACTGGGATGCCCCTGTTTTGGTCAGCCCGCATTCCAACAGCCGGATTTATTATGCTTCGCAACGGGTGTGGCGGTCGGATGATTATGGTGATAGCTGGACACCCATTTCGGGCGACCTGACCCGTCATCAGGACAGGATGAAACTTCCTATTATGGGCAAAACCTGGGGTTATGATGCACCCTGGGATGTGTATGCCATGTCGGAATTCAACACCATCACTTCCCTGGCAGAGTCCCCATTACACGAAGGATTGATCTATGCCGGTACTGATGACGGGTTGATCCAGGTAACCGATGACGGCGGCAAAAACTGGAAAAAAATCCCTGTCGGTAACCTACCGGGTGTTCCCCGAACGGCATTTGTCAACGACATCAAAGCCGACCTTTTTGATGCCAATACGGTTTATGTTGTTTTGGATAATCACAAATACGGCGACCTGACGCCTTATCTTTTAAAAAGCACAAACCGTGGTAAAAGCTGGAAATCCATCCGCAGCAACCTGCCTGATAAAACACTGGTATGGCGGGTTGTCCAGGATGACAAAGATACTAACCTGATGTTTCTTGGCACTGAATTCGGCATCTATTTTACACTGGACGGCGGTGGTCGCTGGATTAAGATCACAGGCGGTGTACCCACCATCCCCTTTCGTGACCTGGCCATCCAGCATCGTGAGAACGACCTCATCGGGGCTTCATTCGGACGTAGCTTTTACGTGTTTGACGATTACAGTGCCTTACGCCATGTTTCGGCAGACCAACTCAAAAAAGAAGCTACTTTGTTCCCCACACGGGATGCGATGTGGTACATCCAACGTATAGGCAAAGGTGCACAGGGAGCAGCTTATTTTACTGCCCCCAATCCGCCTTTCGGGGCACAGTTTACTTATTATCTGAAAGAAGGATACAAAACAAAAAAATCAGTCCGTGAAGAAAAAGAAAAGAAACTGAACAAAGAGTTTAAAAATGTGGAATTCCCTTCATGGAATGAGTTGGAGGATGAACGCATGGAAGACAGTCCCGTTATCTGGCTCACGGTGAAAGACAGCACAGGGAATATGATCAGGCGGTTAAAAGGTTCCGCTTCCAAAGGGTTTCACCGCGTTTCATGGAATTTGACTTATCCTTCCGACAAAGTCATAGATATTCATTCAAGGCCTTTTAAGGGTGAAAACTACTGGAGGCAGAACGGAGCTATGGTACTGCCCGGTAGTTATACGGTTTCCCTTTCCAAAGAAATTGACGGTGTAGTAACCAATTTATCCAATCCCGTTACCTTTAAAGTGGTACCCATCAGGCATGGTGTGCTCAAAGGGGCAACCCCCACCGAAACCGTTGCTTTCTGGAAAAAAGTACAGGCGTTGTGGGGAGATATCTCTGCCACATCCCTGTCGCTGCAAAATGCATTGAAAAAAATCAAAGGCATGCAAAAAGCCCTTGCCCTTTCGGAAGCTGAACCGGGAGAACTGGATAAACAAGTTGAAGACGTGCGGCTGGAATTGCTGAAACTGGATGCCCGGATGAACGGGAACAAGTCGAAAGAACAGATCGGTGAAAAATATCCGCCGACCGTTAAAAACCGCTTGCAGGCAGCGTATGCCGTGGTCAACAATTCAACTTACGGGCCAACGCAAACGGCTATCAAAAGCCTTCACCTGGCACAGGCCGATTATGACAACATTCAGACAACGCTTGAGGATATCATTACCAACAAACTGCCGGCATTGAAGAAAGCCCTTCAGGCTGCCGGGGCACCGGTGGTGGAGTAATGAGTTAAGAGGGAAAGAGTTAGGTATTGGGGGAGATGGGTTTGAAAGAGAGAAATTTATTTTGAGCCGTTAGATTCATCCTTCGGCAGATAATCAACCAACTGAAACCGCTGTCCCCTTAAACGTTCAGCTCTGAGGAAATCGGGCGGACACACGCACCGGCTGACGTGAGAGCCCTGATCAACTAATGGTACTGCCAAAGCTTCGTGTTTCATGGCCTCTGGATTCTTTCGTCGCGCCAACCCACTATCCTTCGCCGGCTCCTCAGCACTGAACGGGGGTTGTTGATTGTCTGTTTCATAAGGTAATCTCCAATCAGTGGTATCCAGCATCATGCATCCATAATCCAGTCTCACCCCTCTCTAACGATCAGCACCGGAATATTCACCCTATGGCGGACTTTTTCGATGGTGGTACCAAACAATAAATCTTTGAACCACCCATGACCGTGCGAACCCATAACCAGCAGGTCGGCATTGAACTCCTGAACATATTCGGGAATCAGTTTTTTTGGATTGCCATATCCCACTTTGGTTTGGATTTCATAGCCCCATTGGCTGATATTTACAGTAAATTTCTCCAACCGTTTTTCATCGCTCACGGCTTCCATATCACCGGTCTCATCACCATAAACCAAAGCTGTTGCACTTTCCACAATATGGATGAACAAATACTCGGAACCAGACCCACCCATTGACAGGCCATGGCGTATCACACTTTCATCGGCCTTTGAAAAATCAAGGGCAATAACCACACGATGATAAATTGGTTTTGATATTTTTCTTGTCGCCACAGCAAGGGGATGGATAACATCCGTAATTTTAACCTTTGCCTGCTGAATAAGCGGTGTAAAGATGATGTAAACCAAAAGAGCACCCACACCAAGCAAAGCAGGGATGGCAAAAACATATAGCAAAACAGGGTGTGCCGTAATCTCCAACCATCCGGAAAATTCATTCATAACCAGTTTGGCATTCAGAAAAACAATGACCAGAGCAATAACCCAGGAAAGTATCTTTATGTACGTGTTGATGGCAAATTTGCCCATGGCTTTTTTATCACTTACAAAATGGATCAGGGGAATCACGGCAAAACCCAGTTGCATACTCAATACCACCTGGCTAAGCACCAAGAGTTTGCCCGTATAAGCATCACCCAATACCAGCAGGGTTAAAATGGCAGGCACAATGGCCAGCGAACGGGTGATCAACCGCCTGGCCCAGGGCTGTATCCTGAAATTGATGAACCCTTCCATGATAACCTGCCCGGCCAGTGTTCCTGTCAGTGTTGAACTCTGCCCTGCCGCTATCAACGCCACGGCAAACAAGATGGCAGCCCACTTCGTGCCCAGCATAGGGGCAAGAAATTTGTAGGCATCCTGAATTTCGGAAACATGAAACATGCCCGCCTGGTAAAAAGTAGCAGCCGCCAAAATCATGATGGCCGCATTGACAAAAAAGGCCATGTTCAGGGCAATCATCGAATCGAAAAAGTTAAACCGGAAGGCTTCACCGATGTTTATCCGTGTCCTTTTAAATTTCCGGGTCTGCACCAGTGATGAATGCAGGTAAAGGTTATGCGGCATCACCGTGGCCCCGATGATACCAATGGCAATGTATAAAGCTGCATTGTTGGGTATTGAAGGGATAAAGCCGTTGACCAGTTCCCCCATATCGGGTTTGGCAAAAATCATTTCCAGGAAAAAAGCAACCCCGATAATGCCGACCAGGGCCAGGATAAAAGCTTCCATTCTCCGCATTCCCCTGTTCATCAGAAAAAGCAGCAGGAAAGTATCGAGGAAGGTAAGCAAAACACCATATATCATCGGAATATGAAAAAGAAGCTCCAGGCCAATGGCCATGCCGATCACTTCGGCCAGGTCGGTGGCAATGATGGCTATCTCGGCCAGCAGGTAAAGAACAAAATTAACAGCCCGCGGATAACTTTCACGACAAGCCTGCGCCAGGTCACGGCCCCGGACAACGCCCAGCCTCACGCTCAGGCTTTGCAGCAACAGGGCCATGATGTTGGACATGAGTAAAACCCAAATCAACTGGTAGCCAAACTGGCTGCCGCCGGCAATGTCGGTAGCCCAGTTCCCCGGATCCATGTAGCCAACACTGATCAGGTAGGCCGGCCCCATAAAAGCCATGAGCTTCCTGTAGAAACCCCGCTTTTGAGTGGTGTCCACCGATGAATGGACTTCCCCGAGTGATTTGGTTTCTCTATGAACTTTACTCATTTCTGGTTTGCCGGTAAAACTGTTGTCGGATAATTTCTGCAAGCCGGTATTTCCAAAATAAAAAACTACTCTAAATTCCTTATGGATTATCCTGCCTGATTTTTTCCAAAATTAAAAATTACTTTCAGATATCCATGAATTTAACTTATTAAACTCACCAAAACAAGGACGGAGGAAGAAATATTAAAATTCGTGGCGTTCGTTGCATCATAAGCGTCTATCTCAATTTCAGGAATTTTCGCACGGCGAAATGATTCTTTGTTTCGATACGGATGAAATAAATTCCAGTTGGCAATTTTCCCACATCCAGTTCATGTTGTTTTTTATTGAGACCGTTGACATGCATTACACATTGCCCCGTTTCATTGTAAACCGTTAATTCGCGGATATCTTCCCCGCTTTCAATTTTAATTGTTGCATAAACCGGGTTGGGGTAAACAGATACATGAAAAGAATTGTATTCGTCTATTCCTTCATACAGAAAAATACAAATATAATCTTCAATTGGCATTAACTTTGCTTTTGCATAAGGGGAAATGCAAGTATCGCCATCAAAACCCCACAAAGCATCGAGTTTATAACAAACATTATGTAAATAATCTTGTAAATTTTCATCATGATAGGTATATTCATCCTGTCCTGTTAAAAAAGGAATAAAATCATAAAACTCGTAATCGTTACTGTTAATTTTCTGTCTGAATAAGTCAAAACCTACACAGTACAGAGCCGATTGATCATGAGCATAAACCGTAAACCGGATATTGAAATTATAATTCAAACCCATATCAGATAACTTTAACCATGTTACCCCGTCGGTTGAAACCAAGTCGCCATATCCTGCAACGGCAGGGCCTGCATCAACCCCGGCAGGCAAAAATCCTTCAGGCTGTCCCAAGATGGTATATCCAACCCAATACTCATTGTCAGCATTAATAATTATGAGGCTATCTACATTTACGGTATTCCATTCATTTCCAACGGGGGTTTCCAGCGTATCTGAATAAATCAGGTTGACTGCATTGCTACCCGTCCATATTTTTGCCACCACCTGGCTAAACCCTTCGTCGTACAAAAAAAACTTTTCTTGACCGATGGTATCGCCATCATAATCCGATAATTGCCCGGGATCATAGCGTATAGCTACAGAAAAATCCGCATTGGAAGATGTTAAACCGATGCCCCAATAATTACCGCCCGAATCCCAATGCAGCCATGTTGAGTCAGGAATATCCGTATTGGCGGGAGGGTTCCATGTCAGTTCTGTTACTGCACTGGCGTCTGATCCCCATATTTGTTCTCCATATAAATCAAAAGGCGGATCACAAGTCCTGTAAACCGAAATGTTATCCACAAACCACGAAATGATGTTGAATGAATTTTGCCCGTTGGCATTAAAACGCACCTGGAATTTTTTTCCCGGTACAATATCCGTAATATTTACCTCTGAATTTGTCCAGTCGAAACTCCCGTTATTTGTGAATTCAGCAACCTGAACCCATCCGGAACTGTCACTGACCTCAACAGTCAGTTTTTCTTCACCGGTTGAATTACGGTCATCCAGTTTCACGTCAAAGCTCAGCATAATGTTGCCCACCTCAATCAGGTTTCCATCCAGTGTATCGCTGGTAAGGGAACAGGAGTAGCCGTTTTGCATCAGGGGGTCCCAGGTAAATTCGGCAGAAGGGCTTTCGTTGCCCTCGTGGTTATTGATGGCCCAGTTCTCGCACTCCGTTGTCCAGTTGTTGGTTTCCAACGATCCGGAAGACCAGTCTTCGTAAAACGGGAGTTCAAATGAGCGGGATAACGGTTTGCTTTCAAGGCTGGCTGCTTTTGAAACCACAGGGATATTTTGTCCGTGGAGCATTGGTATGCCGGCTAAAAGTACGATAAGAATGAAAAAATTTTTCATGATAACAGGTTTTGGTTTGGTTTTTAAGTTGCAGCACACATAATAATATGGATAGCATCATTCTAAATGACCGGAATTTTCGGGAAATAGTTGCATCCCCCTCCCCCTCTCATCCTGCCCAAAAAACGAATACGGGTGAAAGATTGGAAAACAATGTTATTCGCATTGACAATGCAGTTGTAAACGCGTCCTCGTTACAAACGGGGACAAGGCCCGTTGGACAAAATAAAATATAGGCAAATAAAGTGTGTTAACATTTCCGTTAGCGGATATTTGTAGATTTGCATCTCATTTTTTTATATTTAATAAAGTGAAATTCATGAAACCCGATTATATATTTGAGACAAGCTGGGAGATATGCAATAAGATCGGTGGCATTTACACCGTTGTCTCCACCAAAGCCAAAAGTATCGTATCAGAATACAAAGACCATTATCTCCTTATCGGACCGGATGTGTGGAAAGAAACCAGCGAAAACCCCGATTTTCTTGAAGACGATTCACTGTTCGCCGACTGGAAAGCCAAAGCGCTGGAAGACGGGCTGAAAATAAGGACAGGGCGGTGGAACATCGAAGGGAAACCCCTGGTCATCCTGGTTGATTTTACAGCCCTTTATGCCAGGAAAGATGAAATTTTTGCCCACTTCTGGGAAACGTATAAACTTGATTCGTTGCATGGTGGCTGGGATTATATAGAACCCGTTTTGTTCGGATACAATGCAGCCCAGGTAATCAGGAGTTTCAGTGACTTTTACATTACTCCCGGGATAAAAGTGATTGCACATTTTCACGAATGGATGAGTGCGTCGGGTATATTATATTTAAAAGAAAAGATGCACCGTGCCGGAACGGTTTTCACTACCCACGCTACCGTACTGGGGCGTTCCATTGCCGGCAACGGCCTTCCGCTCTATTCAAAACTGGAGGAATATGTACCGGCTTACACAGCGCGTGATTTTGGCGTACTCAGCAAACACTCCCTTGAAGCCACCGCTGCCAACACTGCCGATGGTTTCACCACCGTAAGCGGCATTACTGCCCGTGAGTGCCGCCATTTCCTCGGGCGCGACCCGGAGGTGATCACCCCCAACGGATTTGAACCCGATTTTGTGCCCAAAGTAAAGGAATTTAATACCAAACGGAAGGCAGCCCGTAAAAAAGCTTTTGAAACGGCAAAGGCCATTACGGGAAAGAAATATCCTGAAGATACGTTACTTGTGATCACAAGCGGACGGTATGAATTCAGGAACAAAGGCATTGATCTTTTTATCAAAGCGCTGGGCAAGCTGAACCGTGACAAAAACCTGAAGCGCAACATCCTGGCTTACATTACCATCCCTTCCGACCATCGTGGGCCGACCAATGTTTTCAGGGGAAAACCCAAACGGAGCAATTACCTGACCCATAAACTCAGCAACGGGGAACATGATGCCATCATCAACGAAATTGAAAACCAGGAGCTGACCAATGATCCCGGCCTTAAGGTCCATGTAATATTTGTCCCTGCCTACCTTAACGGCAACGATGGTGTGATCAACCTGCAATACTATGATTTTCTTATCGGACAGGACCTTTCGGTATTTCCTTCCTATTACGAGCCCTGGGGCTACACCCCGCTTGAAAGCATCGCATTTAACGTACCGACCATAACTACTACGGTTGCCGGTTTCGGCGACTGGGTCCGTTCGGGTTTCAAACTGAAAACGTTATCCGTATCCGTAATCAAACGTGATGAATCAAATGATGAAGCCGCCATTAATAATATATTACGGATTACTGAAAAGCTGCTTAAAACTACAGATACGGGGGAAATTATAAAAGAGACACAGCAAGTGCTCCACCAGGCCGTATGGGAAAAATTTGTTGAAAAGTATTACAAATCCTGGGCCATTGCGCTCAAAAAAGCCGCTAAAAGGAAACCTGAAAAGCCGGTTGTCCCGCGTATGGAAACCAGCCGTGTGGAAGCCGTTATCAAACCCGACCGGCCGGTGTGGAAAAAGGTCCTCGTTGAGTCAGCTTTATCCCATGAACAACATCCCGTAAAAAATATGGCTTTTAACCTTTGGTGGTCATGGAACAGAGAAGCCACCGAATTATTTAAAAATATTGCCGGCGATAAATGGTACGATTACGGTTATAATCCCGTTAAGATGCTCAACACACTTTCGGCGGACGACATTGCCAGGATAACTGCCGATAAAGAATTCAAAAATAACGTTGAAAAAGTAAATGACCGGTTCAGGGCTTACATGGACGAAGCCAAAAACAAACCGGAGGAGATGGTGGCCTATTTCAGTATGGAATACGGACTACACCCAAGCATACAGATTTATTCCGGAGGTTTGGGCATACTGGCAGGCGACTACCTGAAGCAGGCCAGCGACTCGAATAAAAATATGATAGGCATCGGGTTGCTGTACCGTTATGGATATTTTAAACAATCCCTGTCGCCCAACGGTGATCAGATTTCGGAATACAAACCACAGAAATTTACCCAGTTACCACTTATCCCCGTCAGGAATAAAGACGGCGAATGGGTCAAAATTAAGATTGCCCTGCCCGGCAGGCAGGTGACAGCGAAAGCATGGCTGTTGAACGTGGGCAGGATACCGCTTTATCTGCTGGATACCGACATCAAGGAAAATACGGAGGAGGACCGTTGCATTACTTCAAAATTGTACGGTGGCGACAATGAATATCGCCTGAAGCAGGAAATACTTCTCGGCATTGGTGGGGTCAGGCTTATCCATCTACTGGGTCTCAGTCCGAAAGTGTTCCACCTCAACGAGGGCCATTCCGCATTTAGCGCCCTTGAACGGATAAGGGTGTTGATGGAACGCGAAGGCCTCGATTTTTATGCGGCTGCCGAAGTGGTCCGATCCGGTTCGCTGTTCACCACACACACCCCCGTACCTGCCGGACATGATACTTTTGAGGAACATCTGATCAGGGCTTATCTTTCCCATTTCAGCGACTATTTTAAAATAGGATGGGAAAACTTTATGGGCATCGGAAGGTACAATCCTGCCAATACAACCGAAAAATTTTCAATGAGTGTGCTGGCCAATAAACTCTCACAGGAAGTTAACGGGGTAAGCAAGATCCACGGCAGGGTTTCACGCGAAATGTTCCAGCCCATTTATCCCGGATATTTTGCCAATGAACTAAACATCGGTCATGTAACCAACGGGGTTCATTATCATACCTGGACCGACGACATCTGGCAGGAGCTTTACCGCAATACATTCGTTGAAGGGTTTGAAAATGACCAGCCGGATACGGGGAAATGGGAAGCCATTTATGATATACCCGATGAAATGATCTGGAACAACCGGCTTTCACTGAAAAGCAGACTGATCAGCGAAATAAAAATCAAGCAGAAACGTGACCTTACACACCGACACGAAAACCCCCAGTTCATGATCAGGTCGTTGGCAGACCTTGATGAAAAAGCATTGGTCTTTGGTTTTGCCCGGCGTTTCGCTACTTACAAGCGTGCCCATTTGTTGTTTACCAACATGGAACGCTTTTCGCAAATTGTCAATGACAATGACAAACCGGTCATCTTTCTGTTTTCCGGAAAAGCCCATCCCAAAGACAAAGCCGGACAGGATTTGATCAAACGTATCATTGAAATTTCCAGGATGCCTGAATTTATCGGGAAAGTGATCTTTCTGGAAGACTATGATATGACCGGAGGAAAACTACTGACAAGCAGTGTGGATGTTTGGCTGAACACCCCTACCCGGCCGCTGGAAGCTTCGGGGACAAGCGGTGAAAAGGCGGTGATGAACGGGGTGATGAACTTTAGCGTGCTCGACGGCTGGTGGGCAGAAGGATACTTACCCGAAGCCGGATGGGCCATAGAGAAAAACCGGTCTTTTGGCAATCAGCAGTTTCAGGATGAACTGGATGCCGAAATTATTTACACCACACTGGAACAGGAGATTATCCCACTTTATTATGATAGGGACAAAGAGGGTATCCCACATGAGTGGGTCAGCCGGATAAAAAATACCATAGCCCGTGTGGCCCCGCGTTTTACTATGCAGCGTATGCAGAACGATTATTATAATCAGTTTTATTCAAAATTGTTCAAAACGGGGGCTTTTATGCGCAGCGACAGCTATGAACATGCACGTAAACTGGTTCGCTGGAAAAATAAAGTCAGGGCTGCATGGGATTCCATCGCTGTGGAGTCACTGATGGTTCCAGACCCCAACAAGGGCCCCATTGAATACGGAAAAAATTTTGTTGCCGAACTCACCCTGAAAATCCCCGGCCTGGAACCAAAAGAAGTGGGTGTGGAAATACTCATGGGAAACAAAAACAACGGCGATGTAAACCCTATAGATTTTAAAGTGGAACTCGATCTTGTGGAATCAAAAAGCGGAAAAGCAAAGTATATGTGCGATTTCCCGCTGAAAACCGCCGGGGTTCATGATTATGCTTTCAGGATTTACCCCAAACACCCTGACCTGCAATACCGGATGGACTTCCCATTGGTGAAGTGGGTTTAGCGGATAAGCCGGCGTTCCGTTGATTCGGGATTTCTTATAATGCAATATGAGGATTTCTTTTCCACGTAGCGATGCAGTGATTATTTTTCACACAGCGACACAGTAATTATTTTTTATGCAGCGACATAGCAGGTTTCACATGCCCATTACCCTTTTCCCAAAAAAATAGCAGGATATTCCTCCCAATGACCTTATTTTTTTTTAGTAAACCATCCTACATATTTAGATTTATTCGATATATTTGTTTTTTTTAGTAAGCAAATTTTGTAATGAAATGAACATAAACCGTTTATAATTATATTCAACCAACCCTGTTGATTGAAACCCCGTTTATATGAATTCAGGAAGGCACAAAAAATGTGGGCAATACAGCAAACACATAGCTGAAAAATAATACACAATTTAGAAAATGAAAGTATGGTTTCATAAGGTATTTAATTTTTATCTCGACGGTTTTAAAAACATGTCGGTATCCAACCGGAAATTATGGGTTATCATTCTCATTAAGCTGTTTATCATATTTTTCATTTTGAAGATTTTCTTTTTCCCTGATTTCCTGGGATCAAAATATAATACGGACAAGGCAAAAAGCGATTATGTGATCGAACAATTAATTAATAACTAAATCCATAAATTATGGAGCATTTCAACTTGGCACTTGTAGATTGGTCCAGGGCACAATTTGCCCTCACGGCCATCTATCATTGGTTTTTCGTTCCACTGACACTGGGTTTGTCGTTTATCGTGGCATTTATGCACACCATTTATTACAAAACCGGTAATGAGAAGTGGAAACAGATGACGAAGTTCTGGATGAAGCTATTCGGAATTAATTTCGCCATTGGAGTAGCAACAGGCATCATCCTCGAATTTGAGTTCGGCACCAACTGGTCGAATTATTCGTGGATTGTGGGCGATATTTTCGGGGCACCACTGGCCATTGAAGGCCTCCTGGCGTTCTTTCTCGAGTCCACATTTATTGCGGTTATGTTTTTTGGCTGGAACCGGGTGAGCAAGAAATTTCATTTATTGTCGTCCTGGTTTGTTGCCTTCGGGTCAAACCTGTCCGCCTTATGGATTTTAATAGCCAATGCCTGGATGCAAAATCCGGTAGGGACCCGGTTTAACCCCGACACGGTAAGAAACGAAATGACAAACTTTTTTGATATTGCCCTTTCGCCAACTGCCGTATTTAAGTTTTTGCATACGGTATCACAAGCTTACGTCATCGGGGCTCTGTTTGTGGTTGCAGTGAGTGCATGGTATCTGTTAAAAAAACGGCATCTGACTTTTGCAAAAAAAAGTATTCTCATCGCTTCGGTGTTCGGCCTGACAGCTTCCCTGTTTGTGGCACTTACCGGCGACAGTTCGGCCTCTAATGTGGCTCAAACGCAACCCATGAAACTGGCTGCCATGGAAGGGCTTTATGACGGAGAGACGAATGCATCTTTGTATGCACTTGGTTTTTTGAATAATGAAAAAAACAATACCAACTTTAAGGGAATCAGGTTGCGCAGTATGCTGTCGTTACTGGCATTCAGAAATGCCAGCGCGTTTGTTCCGGGTGTAAACGATATACTAAACGGAAATAAAGAACAGGGTATCCTCCCTGCCGAAACCAGGATGGAAAAAGGAAGGATCGCCATTCAGTCACTCGCTGACTATAAACAGGCAAAAAAAGAGTGGAATATTGAACTGGCAAGTCAAAAATTACAGGAATTTGAAGAAAACTATCCCCATTTCGGATATGGATATTTTACAGATAAAGAAGCTATTGTGCCACCGGTAAAACTCACGTTTTACTCATTCCACACCATGGTTGGGCTGGGACTGTTCTTCATCCTGTTTTTTGCCTGGCTGCTTTATGCAAGCATGAAAGACAAAGTGGATAAATACAAATGGATATTGCATCTGTCGGTATGGTCCCTCTTATTGGGCTATATCGCTTCGGAACTGGGTTGGATTGTTGCCGAAGTCGGCCGTCAGCCCTGGACTATCCAGGATTTACTGCCGGTCGGCATTTCAACATCACATTTAAGTGTAGGTTCGGTTCAAACAACATTTTTTATGTTCCTGGTGTTATTTACGGTTTTATTAATTGCTGAAATAAAAATTATGCTGACCCAGATTATAAAAGGGCCGGAGGAAGGAGACAGCCATGTTTAATAACTTATCATATCCCGAATTGCAGGCTTACTGGTGGATCATCATATCCCTGCTGGCCTCCGTACTTGTATTCATGATGTTCGTCCAGGGCGGACAAACCTTGTTGTGGCAATTAGGTAAAACCAAGAAAGAACGCTCCCTGATAACGAACTCTATCGGGCGTAAATGGGATATTACCTTTACCGTACTGGTTACTTTCGGGGGGGTATTTTTTGCATCTTTTCCGTTGTTTTATTCCACCAGCTTCGGTGGTGCCTACTGGGTGTGGATATTAATTTTATTCAGCTTTATCATCCAGGCTGTTTCGTATGAGTACCGGACAAAAGCCAATAATTTTCTGGGGGCTAAAACTTATGAAACATTTCTCCTTATCAATGGCATTCTGGCTACCGTCCTAATCGGAGTTGTCGTGGGGACCTTTTTTACCGGCTCGGAATTTTCGGTAAACAAACTGAATATTACCCATGTATCCGATCCCGTAATCTCACGCTGGCAAACGGTAACTCACGGCCTTGAGGCTGTACTGAACATTACCAACCTTGCGCTCGGACTGGCTGTATTTTTCCTGGCAAGGGTACTGGCCATGCTCTATTTTATCAATAACATTGATCATGCTGAAATCTTGAAAAGGTCAGCAAAACAATTGAAATTATGCAGTGTTGCTTTTTTGGTGTTCTTCCTGTTGTTTGTGGGTTTAGTGCTTACCAAAGACGGTTTTGCCGTCAATCCCGATACGCGGGTTGTATTTATGGAACCCTATAAATATTTACACAACCTGATTGAAATGCCGGTGGTACTCATTCTGTTGCTCATCGGCGTTGTAGACGTGTTATACGGTATTTTTCTCGGTGCATTTAAAACTTCGGGCAAAGGGATATGGTTTGCCGGGGCAGGAACAATTATAACTGTTTTTTCGTTGCTTATGCTGGCCGGATTCAACAATACGGCTTTTTATCCTTCAACCTACGACCTGCAAAGTTCACTCACCATCCATAATACTTCATCCAGTAAATATACGCTTACCGCGATGAGTTGGGTGTCGTTGCTGGTCCCTGTTGTCATAGCCTACATCTGGATCACCTGGAAAGCGATGAGCAAGCGGAAAGTAAGCGAAGAGGATATTGAAAACGATACCATGGCCTATTAATATAATTAAAAATTGAATAAAATGAGTTATTTCGAATCAATACTGTGGCTGATGAGTTGGCCGGTTTTAATCATCGTATCTTATCAGTTGGTCAAGTACTTTTTGAAAAAGAAGAATGAACTGACCTGAATCAGATATTCGGTTTATTACGCAAAGTAAAATTATTGTGGTTTACTTCACGCGGTGATTTGTGATGGTTTTTCTCCCGGCGGGTGAGTTGATATCCGCCGGGTGGAGAAAAATTAAGGGATTTCTGAAGCCTTGCCTAATCAAAATGCTTTAAGGCGCTCCCAAGGCCCCGGGATTGAAAAACAATGGCTATAAAATCCCAAAACCAAAGGCTTTCACACCTCCATCAACAACCATTTCCGGGCAGGCACAAATTCAATTTCACCCTCAATACCAAACCATGTGAACTTTTCCCAGATTTCTTCATCATAGGTAATAACCATTAACCGGTTACATCTCAATTTGCCCGATGCCTTCAACAATGATCTCACTTCCCTCTCCCGGGTTCTTAAATGTGATGAATCCCAACATACCTGTATCAGTTTAGTGATTTGGGTTCCCTGCTGAATCACAAAATCAACCTCTTCCTGATCCCTGTCTTTCCAGTAATACAATTTCGACCCGTCTTGCAAACAACGTTTTATTAATTCTGATGCGATGGCGTTTTCAAGCAGTTTACCCCAGTCCTCACTAAAATGAAAGGCTTTTGCCCTGTAAAAACCATTGTCGTAGCAATATAATTTCTTGTTCGACCGCGGTTGTTCCCCAACTTTAAATGAAAACCTGGTCAGGGGAAAAAAAATAAATGATTCCTCTAAATAGTTGAGATATTTCTTAATGGTGTGAACACTCGATATTTGTGTTTGTTTTAAAAGTGAATTAAGAGAGAATTCAGCCGTGATGTTAGAGATGAGCCATGCAGCAAGATTTTCCAGCAAAGCTGCCCGCCGGATATTATATCGTTTCACAATATCCTTAAACAAAATGGAATCAAATAAAACTTGCAGATATTCCCTGTAATTAAGTTTTTTCATCAATGGTTCGGGGTATCCACCATTAAGTATAAAATCATTGAATTTTTCTTTGATCCCGGTTTCTGTCAGTTCATTTCCATAAGAAGCAATATATTCGCTAAAAGAAAAAGTAAAGATCTAAACCGGTAAATGACGGCCGGTGAGATAAGTGGCCGGTTCACTGCTCAATAAATTTGAGTTACTTCCTGTGATGATAAGCTGGAATCCCCGTCGTTGTAAGCGGTTTACAATTAATTCCCTGTTTTTCAGGTTTTGTATTTCATCCAACAACAACAATTTGGGATTTGAATAAACTGCCAGAACAGCTTCAAGCACTTCATCAAAATCTATTACCTTTATTAAACGCTCATCATCAAAATTAACAAAACCAAAAGATCTGTTTTTCACAAATTGGTGCATTCCGCTTAAAGCGGATTTTTTTATCTTTGGCGTCTAACTAAAATAAACCGTATCATGAAATTGTTAGAAGGAAAAGTGGCGCTGATCACGGGTGCCGCCAGGGGCATCGGGAAAGCCATTGCGCTGAAATTTGCCGGAGAAGGCGCCGATGTTGCATTCTCCGACCTTAGCAACGATGAAAACATGCAGGCCACCAAGCAAGAAATTGCCGCACTCGGTGTGAAAGCCAAAGGATATGCTTCCAATGCCGCTTCGTTTCAGGATGGCGAGAAACTGATAGAAGACGTTTTAAGCGATTTCGGAAAAATAGATATTCTGGTCAACAATGCAGGCATCACCCGCGACAACCTGCTGTTGCGCATGACCGAGCAGGACTGGGACCTTGTGATTACCATTAATCTCAAATCGGCTTTCAACCTCACCAAAGCCGTCCAGCGCCCCATGATGAAACAACGCTCCGGATCCATTATAAACATGAGTTCGGTGGTGGGTGTGGAAGGTAACGCCGGCCAGTCCAACTACTCGGCTTCAAAGGCGGGCATGATCGGGTTCACCAAATCCATCGCCCAGGAACTGGGTTCACGCAACATCCGCTGCAATGCCATCGCCCCGGGTTTCATTGAAACCGAAATGACAAAAAAACTCAAAGACGACGTCCGTGAGGGCTGGATACAAACCATTCCGCTCCGCCGTGCCGGATTACCCGGTGATGTGGCCAACGTCGCCCTTTTCCTTGCTTCCGACCTGTCTTCTTACGTCACCGGTCAGGTCGTTAAGGTATGTGGCGGGATGAGCACTTAGGATGTGGGATTTTTTATCTGGGTTGTGCAGTGGTTCAACTTTTCATGTTTCCAAAAGATTTGCGCGCAGGCATCCTGAAAGATATTAATTGTATTCCGGTTAACGAAAAATTCAACCGATTGTTAGAAATTAACCTTTTCTTTATTGGAGAATGAATCAATGTCGAAAACCAATGACAGGTAATTGGGTGACCCGATCAGGTGATAGGTTGAACGGGAATAATTGATCTTAAATTTATATATCCTTACGCCAAACCCCCAGCTAAATCCAACCATGCCGGGTTTATCAACAATGCTCAACTCTTTCCTGCGCCGGTAATTATATCCCCCTCTTAACACGAGGTTTTTGCCGATATAAATTTCTGCCCCCACAACAATGTGCCTTAACAACTGATCCCCGAATTTCGACAACCCTGATTGTTCAATGGGTTCACCGGTAATGGGGTCAACTCCCCCGGGCGGATTTGCAGGATCGAAATAAGTTAAATCCCACTTTTCAATGTGATTATATACAAATGAAAACCTGAAAGGGACATGGGCAAGCCGTTTTGAAATGGCATATTGCAGGTTAAAAGGCAACGGCGATCGCTGGCCGGCCGTAAAAGTAGTGATCTGCATCCCCATGTTACTGGCGATGAGCGACATGGTCCAGCCCGTCTTGCTCTGATAGGTTCCCGCCACATCAACAGCCATACCGAGTGAATTGTAACCTTCATAGAATGAATAGATAAATTTAGCCGTCGCACCAATGGAAAACGATGAATCAAGTTGCCTTCCCCATCCCAGGTTAAATGCAAAATCGGAAGCCCCAAATGTTCCGCTCACGTTTCCGGCTTCATCGGCATAATCAAAAGTCCCGTAATCCATAAACTGGATACTGCCCATGAAGCTGCCCACTTTATTAAAAGTGTGGGCATAGTTGAAACTTCCGAAATTGGAACCGGCAAAGAAATTCACATAATTAAAGGCCAGTGTATTATTGATGCCGGGTGATATAAGGCTCGGATTGACAAAAGCCACGTTGATGTCGTTATCGGCAATGGAAACCCGGTTTCCCCCCAGGGCAGCCAACCGTGCTGAAATGGGCTGGTCTAAAAACGTATAAGCATAACGACCGCCAAGCTGGGCAGTGGCCTGAAGTACAGCAAGAAATGAGATGATAAAAATGAGTATAAATTTGTATTTCACGCGAAGATCCTTAATATTTATGTTCCAATAACGAATTGCTTCCGGCTTTAGTATGGCCGATTAGAAAAACCAAAGCCGGCCATTTCCATTTTAACAATTTAACGGATGTTTTCTTTCCGGATCCTGTCAACCCGGTTATCCGTTTTTCTTTTTTATCATGTTCAGGGCGCTTCCGGCTTTGAACCACTCAATCTGGTTTGCATTGTATGTATGATTGGCATCAAATTCATCTGTAATCCCGTCTGCATGGTGCAAAACAACTGTCAACGGTTTGCCCGGGGCAAAATCTTTTAGCCCGTTCACATCAAGGCTATCATCTTCTTTCACTTTATTGTAATCGGCTTTATCAGCAAATGTAAGTGCCAGCACACCTTGTTTTTTCAGGTTGGTTTCGTGAATGCGTGCAAATGAGCGTACCAACACGACCTTTACACCCAAAAAGCGGGGTTCCATGGCAGCATGTTCACGCGATGACCCTTCCCCGTAATTTTCGTCACCTACAATTACCGAGCCCATACCTTTGTCACGATAGGATTTTGCCGCTTCGGGCACGGCCTTGTACCGGCCGTCAACCTGGTCTTTTACTTTGTTGGTTTCCCCGTTGAAATAGTTTACGGCCCCGATAAGCAGGTTTTGGGAAATATTTTCAAGATGTCCCCTGAAGCGCAGCCACGGGCCGGCCATGGAAATGTGGTCGGTGGTGCATTTGCCTTTGGCTTTGATCAATAATTTCATTCCCCGGAAATCGTTTCCATCCCAGGGTGTAAAAGGGGTAAGCAGTTGAAGCCTTTTGGAATCGGGTTTTACGACAATCTCAATTTTACTGCCGTCTTCAGCCGGTGCCTGATAGCCTGGATCGTCCACATCAAAACCTTTTGGAGGAAACACAAGGCCTTTGGGTTCATTCAGTTTCACCTTCTTTCCATCTTCGTTAATCAGTTCATCATGCAGCGGATCAAAATCAAGTTTGCCTGCAATGGCATAAGCCATCACCATGTCGGGTGAGGCCACATAAGCAAAAGTATTGGGATTGCCATCATTGCGTTTGGCAAAATTTCGGTTAAAAGAAGTAATGATTGAATTCCGGTGTCCGTCTTTTATGGATTCCCTGTCCCATTGTCCGATACAGGGACCGCAGGCATTGGCAAGTACCTTAGCGCCAATCTGCTTAAAAATATCGAGCAACCCGTCACGTTTGATGGTGAAATAAACCTGTTCGGAGCCGGGCGTGATCAACAGATCGGCTTTCAATTTTAATTTTTTATCAATGGCTTGTTGCGCAATGGAAGCGGCACGCGTAATGTCTTCATAAGATGAGTTGGTGCATGAGCCGATCAGCCCGGCTTCAAGATTTAAAGGCCAGTCATTTTTTGCGGCAGTTTCTGCCATTTTTGAAACCGGTGTTCTCAAGTCCGGTGTAAAAGGCCCGTTGAGTGCGGGTTCCAGATCAGAGAGATTGATCTCAATCACCTGGTCAAAATAATTCTCCGGTTCAGCATAAGCTTCTGCATCACCGGTGAGGTAATTGCGGATACCATCGGCCAGATCAGCCACATCGGTCCTGCCGGTTTCACGCAGATATTCAGCCGTATGGTCGTCATATCCGAATGTGGAAGTGGTGGCACCAATCTCGGCACCCATGTTGCAGATGGTTGCCCTGCCGGTAGCGGAAAGACTATTTAGGCCTTCGCCGAAATATTCAACAATAGCCCCTGTCCCGCCTTTAACGGTCAGGATGTCGGCCACACACAGGATAACATCTTTGGGTGATGTCCAGCCACTTAAACGGCCGGTAAGTTTCACGCCGATGAGTTTGGGGAATTTCAGCTCCCAGGGCATATCGGCCATAACATCCACCGCATCGGCACCGCCAACACCGATGGCAAGCATTCCCAGTCCGCCGGCATTGGGCGTATGCGAATCCGTCCCGATCATCATTCCACCGGGGAAGGCGTAGTTTTCGAGCACCACCTGATGGATGATGCCTGCACCCGGTTTCCAGAAACCGATACCGTATTTGTTGGATACGGAAGCGAGAAAATCATAAACTTCCTGATTTGTATATATTGCTTCATTCAGGTCTTTTTCAGCCCCATCCCTCGCCTGGATCAAATGGTCGCAATGCACGGTGGAAGGGACGGCCGCTTTTGGCTTTCCGGCCTGCATAAACTGGAGCAGGGCCATTTGTGCCGTGGCATCCTGCATGGCCACCCGGTCGGGGTTAAAGTCAACATACGATTCGCCTCTTTGACAGGCCTGCTTTGGTTCCCCTTCAGCGAGGTGTGAATATAAAATCTTTTCCGCCAGTGTCATCGGGCGGTTGAGCAGCTTTTTTGCTGTTTCCACTCTTTCGGGCAGTTTGTTATACAACCCTCTGATCATTTCAATATCAAATGCCATTTTCTTATATTTAAAGTATAAAACTCAATGTTTACTGTCATTCTTTTCTTTTTATCCAACAGTTTTATTTCCGGCCAACAGCCTGAATTTTTATCAGGCATGCAAAAATAGAAAATCTAGTTGATAAGGCCACGACCTGTCTTGTGTATCTTTCCGTCTTCGTTAAACTCTTTGATAAGCCGGTCGAGAACACCGTTTACAAAAGTTTTGCTTTTGGCGGCACTGAAATATTTTGACAACTCAATGTATTCGTTCAGTGTTACTTTGACAGGAACCGTTTCCATTTCTTTCAGTTCAACAATGGCCATTTTCAGCAGGATAATATCCATTAATGGAATACGGTCGTAATCCCATGTGCTTGTTTTTGAGGCTAATATTTTAGTGTTCTCTTCATCCTGCAGGATGGTTTTCCTGAAAAGTTTTCTTACAAATTCACGGTCTTCATTCACTCCATCCCTGTCGTGTTTATAAATTCCGGGCAAAGGCCTGGAAGCCGTAAAATTTTTACCGGTGATCTCAAAAAATTTAATCAGCAAGATATTTACGAGGTCATATCCGTCAACAAAATAGATGCTTTTTTCTTCGTAAAAAGACCTGAGCAGGTCAAAGCCGGGGAACAACTGATCGGCAATCTGAATAAAAAGTTTTTTGTCCTCATCCAGCGACCGGCCGGGATGGTCCATGTATTTCATATAAGGGCCAAACTTTCTCAGTTTTTTATAAAATAACCGTATGAGATCGGTCTCGTCTGCCCAGTTAATCTTAAAAAGTTCTTCTTTACGCAGGAAATCGCTGTTCTCCTCAACCAAGGCAACAACCCTGTTTTCAACAAACTTCAGATTGGGGTTTAAATCTTCTTCGGTGGGATAAAATTTCTCTTTGTTTTCCAGCATCCTCTTTTCGGCAAACCGCTTGACTTCAACCAGAAAAGATATCTGATAGACAAACAGCTTATACAGCAGATCAATGCTGTCAAGCAATTGTTTTTCAGCTTTATTGAGGTCATCGGAACCGGAAGTGTACCAGGCATATAGTGCCTGCAGGACTTTAATTCGAAGATGCCTTCGGTATAACATAATCGTGTGTGTATGTAAATGAACCGACAGCCGGAGCCGCCGCTGCAAAAATAATTTTTTATTTTAGATTTGACACGGATGTACGCGGATTGATTTTGTTTTTTTAGACGCTGATGTACGCGGATTGGTTGTGATTTTTTTTAGACGCTGATGTTCGCGGATTGGTTATGATTTGGTTTTGACGCTGATGTACGCGGATTGGTTATGATTTGGTTTTGACGCTGATGTACGCGGATTGGTTGTGATTTTTTTTAGACGCTGATGTACGCGGATTGGTTGTGATTTGGTTTTGACGCTGTTGTACGCGGATTGGTTATGATTTGGTTTTGACGCTGATGTACGCGGATTGGTTGTGATTTGGTTTTGACGCTGATGTACGCGGATTGGTTGTGATTTGGTTTTGACGCTGTTGTACGCGGATTGGTTATGATTTGGTTTTGACGCTGATGTACGCGGATTGGTTGTGATTTGGTTTTATCGGAAGAGCGTCGTGTTGGGAAAGAGTGTAGTTCTCGTTGGGTGCTTCATCACTAACATAGAATTACGTAGTTCGTTCTTTGTGTCTCCTTGCTGACGACAC
>CAJVWU010000029.1 GCA_913009755.1 uncultured Bacteroidia bacterium | reverse complement strand
TTTATCACCGTTAGTTTATTTAACAGCACTAAAATAGGTGATGAGATTTACCGGTCAAATACTGTGTAAAGAACTTTTGCACAGTTATTTGCCGGTTTTGTTAATAACTATCTTGCGGATTTAAGGAAATATATAAAATAGGCTGGAGTAGTTTAAAGACTAAAGTCAAAAGTTTTGTGGAGAATGAGGATTCTTTGCAATTTAGTTGCTCACTAAACAGGCATCGGGTTTAGGTTTGGGAGTATATATATATAGTTGATGATGCCGGGGATTTTATGCAAAACAAAAGTTGAAGGATCAGTCCATTGAACCGTCGAACTATTGAGCAATCGAACACTTACTATTCCTCATTCAGGATTTTCAATTTATCTTCAAAGGATTTGATTTCACGTTTTGCCAGATCAATTTTTTTCTCAAAGTCTTTACGAAGTTTTTCCGTTTGTTTTGAGTCGGAGAAGAACCCGATATTATTTTCCCAGATGGCAAGGTCTTCTTTGAGTTTTTTGATTTTTGACATCAGGTTATTCCGTTCTTTTGACAAGCGCCAGTTGGCATCGGGGTCATTTTTGATGAGGGCGATTTTATTTTTATAACTTGAAATCCCGAGTTCCGATTTATTGATATCCATTTTGTCAATCAACACATCAATAACTTCACGGTATTGTTTTTGAACCCGGTCTTTTTCCTTGAAGGGAACGTGTCCGGTTTCCATCCAGCGACGCTGAAATTCTTTTAAAGCTTCAAGATTGGCTTTTTTATCTTCCGAAATTTCAAATTTACCAATCTCCCTGATCAATTCCTTTTTCTTTTCCAGGTTTACGGCCTCAACCTGATGGATATTTTTAAAATATTCGGATTTCCTGTTAAAAAACACATCGCATGCCGACCTGAAACGTTTCCATATCTTCTCGCTGTGACGCCGTGGCACGGGGCCTATTTTCTTCCACTCTTTTTGCAGATTGATCAGTTCGTTGGTGGTACGCCTCCAGTCATCACTGTCTTTTAAGGCCTCAGCTTGTGCACAAAGATCAATCTTAAGGTTCAGATTGTTCATTTGCTGCTCTTTGACCCTGGTTAAAAACTCACGTTTGTTACCGAAGAAAGTATCGAGTAAAGTTTTAAAGCGTTCCCAAATTTCATCATTTTTGTCTTTGGGTGCCCGGCCTATGGTTTTCCATACTTTGAACAGATCGTTGATCTGGTCGGTACTTCTTTGCCATTCTTTTAGTGTGTTGTTGGGTACTTCAACCAACTCTTCCACTTTTTCACAAAGCGCAACTTTGGCTTCATAATTTTTCTGTTGTTGTTCCTGTTGTTCAGCATAATGTTCCTTCCTGCGCTGATTGATCTTGTCGGTTGCTGCCTTAAACCGTTCCCATATTTCATCTTTTTTCTCTGAAGGTACGGGACCGATTTCGCGCCATCCGTCATGATATTTCTGCAACAACTTAAACGATTTCAGGATGGACTTTTCAATCAGCAATTCTTCGGCCTTTTCGCAAAGCTGGATCTTTTGCTCCAGGTTTTTCTTCATGTCAAGGTCGCGCAACTCTTTGTTGATACGGACTTTATCAAAAAACTGTTCAACCAGGAAATGGTAGTTTGCCCACAGGTTATTTAACTCCGATGAGGGTATCATGCCGATCTCCTTCCAACGGTCTTGCAATCGCCTGAACTCATCATAAGTTTTTTTGAGTGTCTCCTCCGAATTGATCAGGTCTTTTAACTCCTTGAGTATGTCGAGTTTTAATTGAAGATTAAGCTGTTTTTCTTTTTCAAGTTCTTCAGTATATTTTATTTTATTCCGTTTATAAATGCTTAAAGCCGCCCTGAAGCGGTGTTCCAGCGGGTCTTCCGTATGTTTAAAATCTTTTTCATCGCCACCGGCGGCAACAAACTCTTTAAGCCGGCTATCTTTTTCCTCATTATTTCTTTGATAGAAAGCACTGCTGATATTGCCCACCCGGGCTTTTATAAGGGAAATATCTTTTTCCTCAACAATGTCCTCAAGCATTTCAACCAGTTCCTGCTTGTTCAATTCATCATAATGAACCTCAACCATTTTAGGAATATCCTTACCTTGCTGGTTATTCCGCTTCTCATACACAAAGCGGTCATGCAAAAGTGCAATAATCCGCTTTTTATCGGAAGTACTGATTTGTTTCTTTTTCCGGGAAGGGGAATCCTGTTTTTTTTCGGTTTTGGCAACAACAGGTTTATCTTTTAGGAGCCGGAGAATTACCTTTTTTTCCTGAGCACTTATCTGACGGTTTACCGGTTTTTTTGCCACCGTTCGTTTTGGCGCTTTCTTTTTTTTCGGTGCTTTTGCATCATGCAATAGTTTAACAATCTCCTTTTTCTCTACGGCACCGATCTGTTTTGCCTGCTTTTTCTTCCGGGCAGGTTTTACCGTTTTTGTTTTACTTTCGGGCTTCTCCTCCTGAATTTTTCCTTCTTTGGTTTCAGGATTTTGATGAGGGTCTTCTGAATACATAAACATCTTATTTTTATTCAACATCCTGGCTGTAAAATCACAGCCTGGTAATTAGGTCTCAATTACAACTTCCCCGTTTTTTAAAACAGGAAATGCAAAAATAGAAATAAATCCAAACCATGATATTTTTTAAGCAACTCCTAATTCCGGTGAGGGGAAAGACATTATTTATAAAACCGTGATTTATTAAATATAAGGTAACCAATATTGAGTAAGACGGTTGCTTTGCTCCCGTCTTTTTCAAAATAGTTGACCGCAAGCCCGACAGGCCCGAAAGCAGTTTGATAAACCAACTGTGCCGTACCCGAGAAATAATGGTAGGAAAACGGTTTGCTCAATACGGCAGAATAATTATCAGAGCCCCGCAAAATCTTTTGGTAAGGAACAAAATAATACCCTTCCAGCCTGAGTTCAAAATTTTTATACAGGTTGAACAGCATTTTTGCACCGACCGAACCGTAAGAATAAGTCCTGTAATTTTGTAAGAACATGGTCTTCATTATCATGATGGGGTCATAAGGTGAAGCAATAAGCAAACTTGAAACATAGTTGCTCAGTAAGGGCTTATTGGAATATTCCACACTGGCAGCCAGGCCGATCCTGAATGGTTTGGAAAGATTGAAATACTGTTCATAATGTAAACTGAGGAGAAAAAAGTTGAGGTCTTTCCGGTATTCTTCATTCCCTGCGACTGTGGATCCGGGAATAGTATGTTCGTTGCCGGTATAATAATTAAACCCAAAGAAAAAATAGCTCCCCTTTGTTGGAAACTGTTTTCGGTTCAAGTTGTTCCGCTCAAATTCAAGATAAGGATTAATAAAATAAAAGTTCGACTGGTCAGCCGTATCGGTCCGTGTAAAATAATTGTCCTGATAATACAGGTAATTAACATTCAGGTTTGAAACCCCCAACTTTAAAACATGTGACAGCCCGATGGGCACCCCGAAATTTAAATCCAGATAGTTTTCGTCCATAACGATAAAGGCCGGCGACTGGTCTTCAAGAAAGTAATGTGCATTGCTGAAAAAGTTTTTTCTTGAGACCAAAAAATCAAGCATGGCATAAAACGGGACTTTACCCTGCCGTTCAAACTTGGTCATCGCAAAAAGGCTGTTGTAAAAAGTGCCGAAATAAGAGTTGAGTTCAACATATTTGCTGGTTTTCCCCAGATGATGATAATCGAGCCGTACAAAGGCCTCATTCACTGCCGATGAGCTGATATATCCGCCAAACCGGACATTAAACGGATCAGATGCTTTTATATCAAGGGTTAAATTATAGGTGCCTGAATTATTATCGTAACAAAGCGATGGATAAACAGTCTTGACATTTTCATTGGCCAACAGGCGGTTATATTGTTTTTTAAATGCTTTACTGCTGATGGTGTCTTTTGAAAACCGGATGGATTTCATAAAATACTGACGCTGCCGGTCGTTTACCCCTTTTACTTCTATATTGCCAATAATTAAAGGTGGCTTTTCGTCATTGAATTTTTTTCTTCCGGACTCAAGATTTTCCGTATTTTGTTGTTCAGCTATTCTTTTTTTTAACATGGGAATTGTCCTGAGTGCTGCCCTGTAGCCACTGTCAATATATTGATCAATCCTGTCAAAATGAAAAATACTTTCATTTCCCGTGATGGTTTCAATCACCACGCCATGTGCCGGATCAATAGTAAAATTCGCTTTTTTCATCAGCATATTCTGTACCTGTGAAATCACATCATCAGCCTCAGGCGGTTTATAATTGTTGACGGCTTTGCTTCCGATGATAAAATCGGGGTGAAATGACCTGACAGCCACATCAACCGGAAAATTATCAAGCATCCCTCCGTCAAAAAGCAGTTTCTTGTTCACCCTGATGGGTCTGATAAAAAATGGGAAAGTAATGGACGCCCTGACGGCTTTAGCCAGGTCACCCTGTTTAAGGACAAGTAATTTTGTAGAATCAATATCGGTGGCTACACAACGGAAGGGAACGAATAAACTGTCGAAATTATAACCGGCTTCCGCGGAGGCTCCTGCAAACAGCTCCATAATCAGGTAATCGAGATCCTGAATGTTGTACAGATGAAACGGTATTCGGGCCTTTAACCCTTTATTTATGGCAAACGGAATAGTAACCCAGGAAGCATCATCCTGAAATTTCTGAAAAAAGAAAGATTCAATTTTTGCATTTCTCCGTTTGAAATTGAACAAATCAGGATTTGTTAATATTTTTTTGATTTGCGCAGGACTGTATCCTGCGGCATACATTCCCCCCACCAGCGCACCCATGGAATTGCCGACAATATAATCAATGGGTATGTCATTCTCTTCCAAGGCTTGCAGCACGCCAATATGGGCAAACCCTTTTGCTCCACCCCCGCTAAGCACAAGTGCTGTTGTTTGCGAAATGGCATTACGCGGAAGGAAAAACAGAATGATAAAAATAAACATATAGTGCTGTCGCTTCATAGTAATTGGCATAAGAGTTGATCCCTGTAAACCGGCAAACGAAATTACGGAATAAGCTTTAAACAAAAAAGCCTGTTACTATTTATAACAGGCTTTTTAAAAATTTCGTATTTAGGATGGTCATACTTTCCCGAGTGCTTGTTTTAGGTCAGCCAGCAAGTCGTCAACATCTTCAATACCTATTGATAAACGGACAAGTCCGTCAGATATGCCGGCTTCCAGTCGTTCTTCACGGGGTATTTTGGAGTGGGTCATCGAAGCGGGATGCTGGATAAGGGTTTCCACCCCGCCCAGCGAAACGGCGAGCACGGCCAGCCGTACATTGTCCATCACTTTTTTCCCGGCATCCAATCCGCCTTTCAATTCAAACGAGATCATGGAGCCCGGGCCCTTCATCTGTCTTTTGGCCAGTTCGTACTGCGGATGCGATTTAAGCCCCGGATAAAGTACCCATTCTACTTTGGGATGGGCTTCCAGGAATTCCGCCACTTTCATTGCATTTTCCTGCGCCCTGTCAATCCGGATGGCCAGGGTTTTTAATCCCCGCCTGGTAAGAAAAGCCTGATGCGGATCCATATTGAATCCCATATTGGTCATTACATAGCGTAATGCATCGAACATTTCCTTTTCTTTGGCCACAACAATACCGCCCACAATATCAGCATGGCCGTTAATGAATTTGGTCATGGAGTGCAACACAATATCAGCCCCAAGATCCAACGGGTTTTGCAGGTAAGGGCTTAAAAAAGTATTGTCAACACAGGTAATGATGTTGTGTTTTTTGGCCAGTGTACTGGCTGCTGCAATATCGGTAATACCCATAGTAGGGTTGGCAGGGGTTTCCAGGAAAAGGAGTTTGGTGTTGGGCTTGATGGCCTTCTCGATTTTCTCTATCCTGGTACAATCCACAAAATCATACTCAACGCCGTATCTGGGATACAATTTTTCCATGATAACCCGCGAAGGGCCGTAAAGCGAATTATGCCCGATGATATGCTCACCCTGTCCCAGCAGCGTAAGATAAACCGTGTTGACGGCTGCCATGCCTGAGGCAGTTGCTATTGCTGCATAGCCGTTTTCAAGTTCGGCCACTGTATTTTCCAGGTCCTCAATGGTTGGGTTGCCCAGCCGTGTGTAAATGTATCCCTTTTCCTCACCCGAAAAAAAACGAGCGCCCTGGTCGGCATTCTTAAATTTGAAAGTAGAAGTCTGGTAAATGGGTGTTACCGCACTACCTTTTTCGTCCTCAATACCACCGGCGTGGATGAGTTTTGAATTAAATTTAATGTTTTTTGTATTCATAATTTATTTGATGTTTATTGTGTTTATATTTTATTAACAAAACGAGAAAACCGCATCGTTTCCTGTGATTCGATGCGGTCTTTCCCTTTGATTTTTTATCTTGCTAGAAAGGCCAGAAATTGTTGTCGTTCCAAATTTGTTCTTTCAGGTCTTCATTCAGTTTATACAACAGGTGATGATGGCCTTTTTCCCAGTCGGCAAGCATCTTATACATTTCTTTTTCCTTCGGGTCGGTGGCTTCTTCGGCACGGGTGGAATAAACTGATATGGCCCGGTTTTCAAAATCAATGGCCGCCGAAATGGCAGCGGCCTCAAAACCGGCGGCACTGATCTCTTTTTTTACGTCTTCCGACAGTATTTCCATCACGGCTTCATCCTCCTCATGATGATCGTTGGTTTTTAAAAATTCGTGATGCTCAATGTAATTCTTGAACTGATTTGTAAGAAACTCAATGTGTTCATCTTCTTCTTCCGCCATCATTTCAAATATTTTTTTTGCCGATTTGCTTTCGGTCTGACGGGCAGCCTGGCTGTAAAATGCTTTTCCCCTGCGTTCGAGAAGAATGGCTGTTTTCAACACCTCTATTGCTTTATCATTTGATTCCATAACTTTTTAAGTTTATCGTTGGATGCAAAAATAGCCAAATATTTGTTGCCTTTGTTCAAAGTTTTATCGAAGGAAAGCAATTTGGTATAAATTTGTAACTGTTCAAAACAACGTCATTTGAAAAACCATACCTCAATAATCGAAAGCCTGTTAAGGAAAAATCATTTTCCCGATGCGGAAATTATTCGCGAATTACCCGGTTCCGGCTCAAACCGCCGTTATTTCAGGATAACATTTCGTGAAAAGGAACTCAATAGCCTGATTGCCGCCTTTAACCCTGATATTAACGAGAACAAAGCCTGGCTCACTTTCAGCAACCATTTTAAAAAACTGGAACTGCCGGTTCCCGCGATTTTAGCGCACGATGATAACTTCCGCTATTTTTTGTTGCAGGACCTGGGCGACATAAATTTGCTTGACCTTGTTATCAACGGAATGAATGACCGGATAAAGGATTATTACAGACAGGTGGTTAGCGATTTGGTAAGGTTTCAGACAGAAGGTATCCGGGGGCTGGATATGGAAGCGGCCTATCCGGTTAAAGATTTTGATAAAGATTCTGTTTTCTGGGATTTGAATTATTTCAAATATTATTTTGTAAAACCCCACGAGTTATTGTTTGACGAGCATGAACTGGAAAACGACTTTGGGGCACTGGCAAGCCGTTTGCTTCAGGCCGCTACGGGATTTTTTCAGTATCGCGATTTCCAGACCCGCAACATCATGATCTTTGAAAACCGGCCCTGGTATATTGATTTTCAGGGCGGGAGGCGGGGGCCCTTGCAATATGATCTGGCTTCATTGCTTTACCAGGCACGGGCCGGATTAAGCCCCTCGTTCAAAAATGAACTCTATCAGCTTTACCTCGATCATCTGGAACAGGCTGTCCCGGGACAATCCACACAATTTAAAAAATATTTTACCGACTTTGTTTACTTCCGGCTGATGCAGGTTCTCGGCGCTTATGGCTTCAGGGGGCTGATCCAGCGAAAAGGCCATTTTTTAAGAAGCATCCCTTATGCGATCCGCAACCTGAAAGCGCTTATTGCTGATTCGGCCATCGAAAAAAGCTATCCCCAACTTCACCGGATATTCGTGCAAATCATCAGTTTAAGTCAATATGACGAGCCGGATTTGCCTGCCGAAAAATTAACCGTCAGTATCAACAGCTTTTCTTACAAAAAAACAGGGTATCCGTCCGATATTACTGAAAACGGAGGCGGTTTTGTGTTCGATTGCCGGGCATTGCCCAACCCGGGTCGGATAAAGGAATTAATGGATTTTACGGGCCTGGAACGGCCTGTGATCGAATACCTGCAGGACAAAAGCGAAGTGAACCGGTTCATGATCGGAACCTTTCAATTGGTCAAACAAAGTATTGGGAAATACCTGGAACGCGGTTTCACCCATTTACAGGTCAATTACGGATGCACGGGAGGCAAGCACCGGTCGGTTTACTGCGCCCGGCAGCTTGCGGAATTCATCAGTCTTAAATACAACGGGCGGGTTGAAGTCAGGTTGAAACATATTCAGATAGAGAAGGAGAAAACGTTATAATATTTTTCGGGTATCATTACTCCCCCAATCGCCGGGGAATGAATTCCACGGCTATATATTCATGCTTTCTCTTCAGGAAGCGCCCACATCCCGAGGGGATGGAGACACCATAGACCAATGATTTATCATTGGGCGCGAGGTTTTCCGAAAGGCAAATAATATGCCGTTCATGATTTCCGTTTATATATATCCTTATTTTTACCAAAAGAAAGTTACAGCCGAATAAAAGTCTATGAAAGCAATGATACTGGCTGCCGGGCTTGGCTCGCGACTGAAAGGAACTACCTTGAACAAACCGAAAGCACTGGTGGATGTGAAGGGGGTTCCCATGCTCGTGATAGTAATTGAACAGCTTAAAAAACAAGGTGTTAAAAAGTTTATGGTCAATGTTCACCACTTCGGGCAACAGGTGATTGATTATATCGAAAACAACAATCGGTTTGGCGTGGAGATTACAATTTCAGATGAACGGGATGAATTGCTCGATACGGGGGGTGCCATTTGGAAAGCAGGGGATTTCTTCAGGGGCACGGAACCGGTACTTGTCCATAATGTGGATGTCTTGTCAGACATTAAATTGAAAGCGCTTTTGGATTTTCACCAAAAAAACAGGGCGTTGGCAACCCTTGTGGTCAGAAAACGAAAATCGGGCAGGGCCCTGCTTTTTGATGGTGAAATGAAACTGACAGGATGGGCTGATCTGAAAAACAAGAATTATAAATGGGTAAATAAGCCGGTTGAAAATTTCACAACCTTTGCATACAGTGGAATTTACCTTTCAAGTCCGGCATTTGCAGAAAAGCTGCCTTTTTCGGGCCGGTTTTCCATCATTGATGCGTGGCTGGAAATGGCAAAAACAGAACGGATCATGGCTTGGCCAAACACATCAGGATATTGGTTCGACCTGGGAACGAAAGAGAAAATAAAAGCAGCAGAAAAGTATTTATCCGGTTAGGGAATTAGTAAACCTTCTTTTCACAATCTTTTAAATTTGCTGATCATACCCAAACAAAAGAAAAACATGTTGAAATTAAATTCACAGTAAAATAACAGGAGATTATCCATTGGAGAAATTTTTACAAAAAGTAGCAGAATTTATATTGAACGATGTGGGCAAAGAATGTTTGCATACTGCAGTCATCCTACCCAACAAGCGCTCGGAAATCTTTCTGAAAGACCATTTGAAAAAGCTGGTAAGCGGCCCTTTCTGGCTTCCCGGGATATATTCCGTTGACGAATTTCTGGAGAAGGCATCCGGACTTGCTGAACAAGACCCGGTAGCTTTGTATTTTGAGCTGTTCGACATTCACCGTGAGATCACCGGCAAAGAGGCCCGTAGTATTGACGATTTCCTGGCCTGGGCACCGGTTATGCTTTCCGACTTCAACGACATTGACCTTTATCTCGCTGATCCTGAAAAAATATTCACCCATCTGTCCGATATAAAGGCGATGGAAGAATGGAACCCCGATGGCAGGGAACTGACCCCCCTGCAGCAAAATTACCTCGCGTTTTTTCGTTCGCTTTATCAATATTACAAGCAGCTTAACGAACGCCTTCAAAAAAACGGGGCTGGGTACAAAGGGATGGTTTACCGCTATTTGTTTGAGAACATCGAAAAATTGTCAACCGGCTGGCCGTGGAAACGATTTGTGCTGGCGGGGTTCAATGCCTTGTCGAAAGCGGAGAAAAATATTTTTGGGTATATCATTCAAAATTATCAAACCGACATTTTCTGGGATCTGGATGAATATTATTTTCAGCCCGGAGAGAAAAAACAACACGAAGCAGGCCGTTTTATCCACGATCTTGTGAAAGAGTGGAAAGTAGAGAATATCCAATGGATTGGCAATCACTTATTGAATGATGATGACAAAGAGATCACACTGCTGGGCATTCCCAAAAACATTGGTCAGGTAAAATTTGCCGGCCAGCAGATCGAAACCTGGTTTAAAAATGACAAAACGATCGTTGAAAAGCAATCTTTCTCGGAAACGGCCATTGTCCTTGCTGATGAGGAATTGCTTTTGCCCCTGCTCAATTCGTTGCCTACGATAAAAACGGAAAACGGGAATACTATCGGATACAATGTTACAATGGGCTATCCGCTGACTGACAGCCCGTTTACCGACCTTGCCAACCAATGGCTCAACCTGCTCATACAACACAACGAACAAAGCAACCGCAACTATTCGGTTTACTATTTGCTGTCGCTCATCGGCAATCCGGCATTTCAGTTTACTTTTGAAGGTATCTCGAAAGGGATGCCCCGTATGTTGACTGAAAACCTGAACCGGTTGAACAGTGTGTATCTAAGCTTTGACCAGGTTATGGACCAATTTCCTGATGCAGATGAAAAATCCGGGGATTTGATGGAAATTATCCTGAATGCCGGCAAGTCACCCATGACGTTTATCAGTGCCTTCATCACATTTCTGCAAAGCAGCAAACAGGTCATTGATGAATCCGGCCATAAAAATGATTTATTAAGGGAACAAATGGCCATTACCATGAACCTGGTAAAAAAGCTGGATATTTTATTGCAGGACAACGCGGGCCTGCTCACGCTGAAGGCGGTGCAAAACATTTTTAATCAACTGATACGCCGCACGGGCATCAACCTGAAAGGCGAGCCCCTTGAAGGCATTCAGGTTATGGGCATGCTCGAAACAAGAAACCTGGATTTTAAAAATATCATCCTGCTTTCTGCCAACGACGGCATTCTCCCAAAAACGAGCAACTTTGAATCATTTATCCCTTTTGATATCCGGTCGGTATATCACCTGCCCCTGCCCAAAGACAAGAGCGACGTTTATGCCTATCATTTTTACCGCCTGTTGCAACGTGCCCGGAATGTGATCTTGGTTTACAATTCAGAGCCCGGCGATTTGGGTGGTGGCGAAAAAAGCCGGTTCATCCTCCAGATTGAAAAAGAACTGGCTCCGGCCAATAAAAAACTAAGGGTTCTCAATAAGGCCCTCAGCATTCCTTTTAATGCTTCCAATAAGGAAGAGCACATCACGATTCCGAAAACCAACGAAATCCTTAACCTGATCAGGAAAAAATTAAAATCCGGCATATCGCCCACAGCCCTTTCCGTTTATATCAGTTGCCCGCTAAAATTTTATTTCAGATACGTTTTGGGATTAAAAGCCCCCGACAGCATTGATGAAAGCATCGAAGCTGACGTTTTCGGAACGGTGGTACATCATGTTCTTCAGGATATTTACAGCGGTGCAAAAGGAAAACCCATCACCGTTGATTTTCTGAAAGTTCAGTTGAAAAGGACAGATGACCTGCTGCTGAAAGGGTTTGCGGAGAAATATCCGGGCGGTGATATCAACTCGGGTAAAAACCTGCTTATTTTAAAAGTAGCCGGTAAATATGTCCGCCGGTTTATTCACATGGAAATTGATGAGTTAAAGCGGAAAAACCGTTACCTCATTGCCACCGAGCAGGTGCTTCAGCATCAATTGGATGTGGAGGGCGAAACCATTTTGTTGAAAGGGACTATTGACCGGTCTGACAAAATAAACGGAGCGGGGATGGTCAGGATCATTGATTACAAAACCGGTGCTGTTGATCAAACAAACCTGAACCTGAAAGAATGGGATAAGCTGATCACGGAACCTAATATGGCAAAAGCATTTCAGGTTTTTTTCTATGCCTACCTGTTTGCCAAAAACAATGAAGATATCCGGCAAATTGAAGCAGGGATTTACAGCCTCAGAAAATTATCGCAGCGCTTTATCCGGTTAACACTTCCAGATTCCGATAATTTATCTGAAAGTTTTCCCCGGTTTGAAGAGCAGTTATCATCCCTTATCCGCAATATGCTTGACCCCGCTGAAACAATGCATCAAACCGATGATGAAGATCAATGCAAATGGTGCGACTTTAAAGAGATTTGCAACCGATAAATTCACTAACCGGAAAAACTGATTTTTCCTGAAATATATTATTATTGCAGAAAATAAACCGATGCGTTTAGCGTTATTTTAATAATTTAAAAATCTGGATAGAATGAAGAATATTACCTTGTTTGCAGTTATACTATTCCTGGCCGTTTCGTGTGCATCGCCGGTAAAAAAAGCGGAAATTTCAAAATCAAGCCTTCAGGATTCCATCACCGCCATGGAAAACGAATTATTCAACTCAACATCAACCCATATTAATAAACATAAAGTCCTGGGCCTGATTGACCTATACACCGAATATGCTGAAGAATATCCGGATGACACGCTGGCACCGGTTTATTTATTCAAAGCGTCCGATGTTTCGATGAACCTGTACCGCCCTGTTGAAACCATTAAAATCCTTGATTCGATCATGATCAGGTATCCTGACAACAGCAAAACCCCGACTGCTTTGTTCCTTAAGGCTTTCGTTTATGAAGACCAGGCAAAGAATTATAAGCTGGCTCAGAAATATTATCAACTGTTCATTGATAAATATCCCGACAATGAATTTGCAGACGATGCAAGGATGTCGTTGAAGAACCTGGGAAAATCACCGGAAGAACTGATCAATGAATTTGAAAAAGAAAACAAATAAAAAAAGAGGCTTCAGTGCCTCTTTTTTTAAGATATTGTAAAATTTCCCGGGACAATTTCCCGGGAAACAGATTATTTTAACCTAAAGGTAACGCCAAAATTTATAAATGCTGTTGGCCCTACCACATTGGGGAAAACACTCATTAAGCCCACTTCTGCATTTAACCCGATAGTTTTGGAGAAAAACCAGCGTCCGCCGATTACGCCGTCAACAGCAACTTTAAAGCCTTTACGTTTTCCCGGATAATTGCTTGCGGCAGTCATAAATGCCGGGCCGGCCTGAAAGCCGGCATAAACATCCCATTTATCATCCAGCCCGATCAGGGTATTGAAGTGATAGTCGCCCCTGGCCTGAAAAATAAATGCGCTATGTTTCCAGCCATCATTATATAATCTCCAGCCCACATCAAAGCCAACACTGATGTCGTCGGTAATCCCAAAATCCATACCGCCGTGTACGGGCATAATAACGGGTGAAACACTCCAGAAACCCGTACCTGCATTTACTTCCATCCCCCCTTTTTTTATTGCACCGCCCCCCTGGGCAATGATAAATAAAGGGCCGGATAAAATTAACAGGGTAATTAGCAATTTTTTCATGATTTAATTTTTAATTGTTGTTTTAAATAAGACGGCAAAAGTAAAAATATAGCCAATAAAGAAAGCTCTTTTTTTTTTCAAAAAGAGCTTTCTTATCAACAAATGTTTTTTAAAAACTTTTCTCTTTTATTTTGCGTAATTAATTGCCCGTGTTTCCCTGATCACGGTAATTTTTATCTGTCCCGGGTAGGTCATTTCTTCCTGTATCTTTCGGGAAAGTTCGTATGACAGTTTATCGGCATCGGCATCAGAAACCTTGTCAGCCCCCACAATTACCCTCAACTCGCGACCTGCCTGTATTGCATAAGTCTTTACCACACCGGGGTAGGTCAGGGCCATTTCTTCAAGATTTTTCAAACGCTGAATGTAAGCTTCCACCACTTCGCGCCGGGCGCCGGGCCGTGCACCTGATATGGCATCGCATACCTGGACAATGGGTGCAATAAGCGTTTCCATTTCAACTTCATCGTGATGGGCACCGATGGCATTGCACACATCGGGTTTTTCCTTGTACTTCTCGGCCAGTTTCATTCCCAGGATGGCATGGGGCAGTTCGGTCTCATTCTCAGCAATTTTTCCCATATCGTGCAACAGGCCTGCCCGTTTGGCTTTTTTGGGATTGAGTCCCAGTTCAGAGGCCATGGTGGCGCTCAGGTTGGCCACTTCAATGGAATGGGCCAGCAGGTTCTGTCCGTAAGAAGAGCGGTATTTCATCGTGCCCACAAGCTTAATCAGTTCGGGGTGCATGTTGTGGATGCCCAGATCGATGACCGTTCTTTTTCCCACTTCAATAATCTCCTGTTCAACTTCTTTCCTTGTTTTGGTCACCACCTCCTCAATGCGTGCCGGATGGATACGCCCGTCGGAAACAAGCTTTTGAAGCGACAACCGGGTGATTTCCCTGCGTACCGGGTCAAATCCGGATAACAAAATGGCATCGGGGCTGTCATCAATAATGATCTCAATGCCGGTCATGGCCTCCAATGCTCTGATGTTTCTGCCCTCGCGTCCGATGATGCGCCCTTTGATTTCGTCGCTGTCAATATTAAAAACCGTAACGGTATTTTCAATGGCATGTTCGGCAGCCGTCCGCTGAATGGTTTCGATGATCACTTTCTTGGCTTTCCGTTCGGCGGTCAGGTGGGCCTCATCAACGATATCCCGGATAAATACCATGGCATCTGCCTGGGCATCTTCTTTTAACGATTCAATCAATTGTTCTTTGGCATCATCAGCCGAGAGATGGGAAATGTTCTCCAGTTGTTTTACCTGTTCACTGTGCATACGGTCAACTTCAACTTGTTTCTTTTCGAGGATATCAAGCTGGGTGTTCAGGTTATTTTTAAGAATGTCAAGCTCTTTTTGTTTACGCTGGGCATCTTCCAGTTTTTGCGAAAGGCTTTGCTCCCTTTGCCGGATCCTGTTTTCGGCGCGTTGAATGTTATTGTTTTTTTCACCAATAACCTTTTCATGTTCGGTTTTTAGCTGAAGGAATTTTTCTTTGGCCTGAAGGATTTTTTCTTTTTTGATCACTTCCCCTTTTTCCTTGGCTTCTTCAAGCAGTGCGCTGCTTTTTCCCAGGATTTGCTTTTTAAGCACTGTTGCTGTGAGCAAACTGCCTAACGCAAGGCCGACAACAGCAACGACCACAGATATTAAAATTTCCATAATGTGATATTTTAGGCTTGCAACCGCTTAAATAAAAAAAGCCCGCGATAATTCAGGAGTTATAGTAAACCCCGTTTTTAATATGCATAGGGTTGCCAGGATCTTCGGGCGTCCAGCGTCCCCCGAAAGGGGAATCCCAAAAAGGTAAACAGGCCTGTCCTAAAAACCTATGAGCTTAACCCTAATGACTTTTGTGTTGAGTTTACAAACTGTGAATTACGCGGGCAGTAACTTTCTATTTTAATGAACGCTTATCCCTGATCAAGTCGCTCTGAGAGCACCTGATCTAATTGCGACAATTTTTTTTCCATCTCTTCATCCCTAAATGATTTCTCATCTTCCAGCCGCATTGAATTGGCTACATGTTGCAGCGCTGTCATGGCAAACAAATCTTGTTGATCCTTATATTGAAACGTCTCAGCGTATTGTTTTATTGTTTCGTTTATCCGTTCAGCCGCCTTCCTGACCAACTCTTCTTCCCCTCTTAAAACAGCCAGATTATATGGCCTTCCGCCTATAATTACTTTTATATTTTGTTTTGTTTGCACACTATCACTACAAATTATCCTGATCGCTTAGTATCTCAATGCTTTTTTCTATCTCCAGTATCAAATCGTCTATTTTTGTTTTAGTTTCCTCAACACCGTATTTTTTTTCAAGCGTTTTTGCAAGCGAGATTTTTAATAATTCGTTTCGCTTTTCTTCTAATTCATTGGTCAATGTCCCCACTCTTTTTGTCAGGACATCTATATGTTGATGCAACTCTTTATTTTCCTTCTTCAGCATTTGGGACAATTCAATTAATTTCCTAATTTTATACTCAATTCCGGAAATCAACGTCTGCTCATTGGCCATCTGGAAAAATAAATAATTACTGAGCAAAATTAATTAAATAGTTCACAAATAACAAATGTAATGCCTGTTTTTTTATGAATAGTTACAACACAATACCCGAAGAACTCCTGATTTATTTATGGCGGTACAGGTTAACTAACGCTGAATTATATACTTCCGATGGTTTACCGGTGACGATTCTGCATCCGGGGGAGCGTAATTTTGACAGCGGGCCCGATTTTTTTAACGGAAGGATTAAAATAGGGGATACCACCTGGGCCGGAAACATTGAAATCCATGTTCTGTCGTCCGACTGGTTTAAGCACGGGCATGATCATGACCCGGCTTATGACAATATTATCCTCCATGTGGTTTACCAAAATGACCGTCCGGTTTACCGCAAAAACAAACAACTAATCCCCACCCTTGAACTGAAAGGCAATTTTGATGAAACCATTCTTAAGAATTATTACAAATTCAAGCCATTGAACAAATGGATACCCTGCGAGGAAATGATTGGCGGTGTCAACCGTTTTGATGTCCTCTCGTGGCTTGACAAGTTGATGGCAGGGCGTCTGGAAAACAAAGCCACGGAAATTGAAAATGAACTGACCGGTACCAAACAGGATTTCCAGGAAGTGTTTTACCGGAAACTGGCCCGGAATTTCGGATTTAAAACCAACGGGGATACCTTTGCCCTGATGGCCCAAACGCTGCCATTGAACCTGCTTGCAAAACATAAGTCACAGATACTGCAACTGGAAGCGTTGTTGTTCGGGCAGGCCGGCATGCTGAAGCCGGCATTCAAAGATGAATATCCCAACGCCCTGAAACAGGAATATTTATTCCTGGCCGAAAAATACAATCTCCGGCCCATTGACCGCAAGCTGTGGAAATTCATGCGGTTGCGTCCGGCCAATTTTCCGACGATACGCATTTCGCAGTTTGCCCAGGTTATTTTCCGTTCCTCCACACTGTTAAACAAAATCCTTGAAACGTCCAGATTGAATCATGTGATCAGCTTTTTAAAAGTGGATGCGACAGACTATTGGAACAACCATTTTGTTTTCGGCAAAAAAGCCGGAAACCGTAAAAAAAGCCTGGGAACAGTTTCCATTAACCTGATCATTATCAACACGGTCATCCCATTTTTGTTTGTTTACGGCAGGCACAAAGCCGATATGGATATACAACAAAAAGCACTGACATGGCTTGAGCAGCTTGCCCCTGAATCGAATGCCATAACCAGGCGGTTTTCCGCCTTGGGCATAAAGCCTAAAAATGCCATGGAGTCGCAGGCGCTGATCGAACTCAAACAAAACTACTGCGACGGAAAACGCTGCCTTGATTGCCGTATCGGGCATATTCTGCTGAACCGGAAATAGGTTTTGTTAATTAAAACTGCTTTTACAGATTATTACCGAGAGTACCCCTTTTAAGCCCAATATGAGCAAAATAGCCGAAATGATGCAAATATCAAGGAACGTCCTTCCCGATTATTTTTCTTATCTTGAACGAACATAACTGCACATTATCTGCTAACGGAGACTTTCTGGTTGACGGCCATTTTCTGTTTGAGGTGGGTAGTAAAAGTAAGAACCCGAAACAAATTGCCGGCCTGAAAAGTGCTTATCTGGTTAAAGATGATATTGAATATGGTTTCGGAAATACCATTCCTTTGTGGTATTTCGGCATGTTGTACTGACTTCAAGGCCCGTTTAAACAGCCGGGCAATCGTTGGGCATCACCCGGCGGGCAGCCTTGTTCCCGCCGGGAGGTAAAACAGGGTGACATCCTTTGAAATAACCGGGAATTTTAAAACCATCGAACCATCGAACCATCGAACCCTTCCCCTCTCCCTCTCCTTCCCCGTTATTTCGTATTTTTGTACCTTACCATTTATAAAACAGCCAAGCTTTAAAATATTGGAAAATAAGAGCAACAGAAATTTTATCCTGGCGGGGGTTTATCTTCTCGGAATGATTATGATCGGGATTATCGGTTACATGTTCATTGACAATTTTTCATTTGTTAATGCCTTGTATATGACCGTGATCACCATGTCAACAGTGGGTTTCCGCGAAGCACAGCCCTTGTCGGATGCCGGGAAAATGTTTACGGTATTCCTGGTTATCGGCAGCCTGGGTGTTTTAACCTATTTTATCACTTCGCTCACTCAAAATCTCTTTCAGCGACAGTTGAGGTTTTTTTATACCGGTCAAAACAGAAAAAATAAACGAACGATTATGGAAAATCACGTTATCATTGTAGGCTACGGCCGCAACGGAGGGCAGGTGGTTTCGGAACTGATTGCCTTAAAAGAGAACTTAGTTGTGATTGACGAAAAACACGAGATTGTGATCAACAACATTGGAAAGCCCACCCGGTTCATCGAAGGGAATGCCACCGAGGACGAGGTGTTGCTGAAAGCCGATATTAAAACGGCAAGGGCATTGATCACTACCCTGCCCAATGATGCCGATAACCTGTTTGTTGTGCTTACAGCCCGGGCGCTCAATCCGGCACTAAAAATTATCAGCCGTGCCTCGAGCGACAGCACCGAGAAAAAGCTCAGGATGGCCGGCGTTGACAGTGTGGTGCTGCCCGAACAGGTCGGCGGTTCACACATGGCCACGCTGGTGGCAAAACCCGACATTGTTGAATTCCTGGAACATCTTTCATTTCATGATGAAAAATCAACCCAACTTTTAGAGATCACAATAAACGAATTGCCAAAAGAATTTATTAATAAACCGTTGGCTGAACTGGCTATCCGGAGACGGATAGGGGTAAACATTGTGGGTTTTAAAAAAGCCACCGGCGATTTTATCATCAATCCCACGCCCGATACCAAACTGGTTGAAAACTCAAAACTGTTCGTTCTGGGAAACTATGAACAAGTAAATAATTTTAAGACGATACTTAACGAAGAAATTTGAACCTGAGTAAAATAAAATATCTTTGCCCCCTTAATCTCAAACACAAAAAAACCATGAATAAATTAGCGATTACATTAATCCTGGCAATCCCTGTTCTATCCATTGTCTTTTCCACCGGTGGCTGCAAAAAAGATGATTCACCGACAGTAACCGAATACCTTATCACAATAGACAGCATCCAGCATGCCGACACAATTACCGAAGGTGATGGGTTGAATATAAAGTTTTATGGTGTGGCCGGAACCACAACATGTGAAGATTTCGGACGTTTTGATGTCAACTTTGAACAATCCGTGATAGATATAAAAACCATTGGCATTAAAACGGATAATGGCAATTGCACGCCGGAAATAAAATACCTGAACGGTTCTACGCTTTCCATCAGCAATATTCCTGTCGGAAGTATTACAATCCGGGTGCAGCAGCCTTCTGGTAATCCACTGGAAAGCGCGGTAGTTGTAAAAAAGAAAGGTTAGGGCACAGCTTGCCCCCTAACCTTTGGCAAAGCGCTGCTTGAGAAGGATTTAGTAAACCCGAAGTTTGGTTACGCCCTTCTTTTCATAGACGTAAACATATTTTGCATCTTCCCTTTCAAGCCAGGTTTTGGCGCCTTTCTTTGCGTCGTATTGTTTATAGGACAAATCGTCAAGATTATAGGCTGCAAAATCGTCTTTGTCGGTTTTCATCAGGATAATGTTTTTGATTCTTCCTGCCGGTACCGCTTTTTTATAAACCGAATTTGTAATAAAAGAACCATCATCAGGGTTGAAAGTGGAGAGGCCTTTTTCACCGACGACCACGATCTTGCCCTGATAAGGCAATATTAATGATGCCAGTCCGGTTCCCCCTTTGGATACAGGGACTTCATAATTCACATCCCCGGTTTTCAGATCAATGGAATAAAGCACTTTGCCGCTGCATACGATATGGTCACCTTCGGCAACGATGGCATTGGTGATTCCTTTTTTGAACCTTTCCGAATCCCAGAGGTTAGAACCGTCTTCGGCGCTGAATGCCTGAATACCATAAGGTTTTACCCCCTTATACCTGACAACGGGGATAGTCATCGTATAATATTGTGTTTGAATTTTCTGAACATACTGAATCTCAACCATACCGCCTATTTGAATGACAACTATGCCATCATTCACAATCATTCCGGGAATGGCTTTTGCCCCTTTGATCTCCTTTGATGTCCAGATTAATTTCCCTGTATTGTGATCATATTTTTTAATATACTGGCTCTTTTTGCTTGTCATATCAAGAACATACATATCATCGCCGTCAATTACCGGGTCGGCGACAGTACCATAAACACCGAATCTGCCCTGATCCTTTCCCGGTTTCACGATTCCTTCCGGGGTATAGTCAAATGCTACAGACCAAAGCGATGCCCCGGTGTTGTAATCATACAACTGGATACCCGCCAGGCGGAGGATCACTTTCTCATCATCCACATTCAGATCATACACAAAATCACGGGTAACGGTTTTGCGGTCAGCCCTTCCGATGTAAGTATTCTCCCATATAATTTCACCTGTTTTCATATTGATGCGTGCAATCTGGTTTTTGAATCCGGTAAAAAAAGCAATAAACCCACTGGGTATGAAATTGACCATCACCATGGTGTGGTCGCCACTGTTGTAAACATATTTACCGACAACCCCCTGGAATTTACTGGTTGACCACAGCGCCTCACCAGTACGGGCTTTGATATAAACCAGTTCCTTTTTCAGTGAAATGGCAAAACCGTCATCTTCTGCAATGTAAACGATCATGTCGGCAGTCACCTTCTGGTATTTGTCAGTTGTCCACAGCAGTTTGCCGTTGGTCAGGTCAATACAGGCAATCTGATCTTTTCCGGCTTTCCGGTCAAAAAGAAAAACGACATTTGATTTCCAGAAAGGAACCAGTTCATCAATCTTTTTCAGGTTTGGTGTGAGTTCTTTAAAAGTCTTTTTCCAATAAATGTGGCCATCCTTGTTGCTGAACACGGCCATCTCTTTATCGGAAGACACATAGCTGTAATCATTCACTTCAAGGCCTGTGCCCGTATGAATAAATTTGATGCCCATGTCTTTCTCCCATTCTACGGGCATGTCGGCCTGGGCAAAGCCCGACAAGGTAAGTAATGCAACAAATGTTGCAAGTGTTAGTTTTTTCATGATTTTTGCTTTAAGGTTACACAATTAAAATTTGAATTTGTATTGAAACTTATAATATTTTCCTTTGGGTAGTTTGAAATGAAAACGGAAAGCTTTAACCGCATCTTTCACTTTGTTTTGAGATGAAATATCACCGCCTTTTCGCCCTTTTACAAATAGGGACACCACCTTGCCCTTATCGCCAAGAGTTATATTAAAATCATACTCGCCTTCGATGTTGTTCTCCGTGCCGAATACATACAATGCTCCTTCAGGGCCGGTCATAGCTGTTTCTAATTCGCTGGATGCCAGCTTTTCAGCTTCTTCTTTGGTTTCAACCAAAATCTTTTTTTGTGCCGTGGCATTGATTGCCATTAAGCATACGATGACGATGAACAGTTTTTTCATTTTATTGTTCTTTCTTTATCATATTCCATAATATCAAATGATTGCCCATGGTCATCATTACAGATTTATTGTCGGGTAAAAAGACAAACGAAGTGCGGGAATCGGCAACAATCATTTCACCGTCATTTTTTTCAAACAGCCGGTAACTTTGCTGAAAACGAAAGGCCATTTTTCCGGTTTCAAAGTTATAAATGTGCAATTCCAAAAAGCGGTTGCTTTTTGAAACAAGCCCAAGCCATTTTCCGTCATGGCTCAGCTTGAACTCGGGTTCATAATACGCCGTTGAAACAAACCCTCTCCGCCTGGGTTGACGGGTTTCCATATCAACTACATTAATGTACATCTGCCTGGCCGACGGGCTGTTTTGTAATTTTGTATGTGGTATGTTCAGGCAGAGCAAATAGCGTCCGTCTGGTGAAAAGCTCAACCTGTAAATAATGTCATACAATTCATTTACCGTAACTAATTTTTTAAATGTTATGGCATCGTAAACAGAAATCTGTTGTTTGTATTTAAGGGCTGTTTTCAGTGTTTTTTTGTCCCGTTTAAGTTGCGGGATTTTTTTGGCATCTTCTTCATAAAGTTTGTGTGAAACGGCAATCAATCTCCCGTCGGGGGAGACAGCGAAACTATTGGTTGCTCCATTTACGGTAAATGATTTTTCTTTTTTGCCGGTTTTCAGGCTCCAATATTCCACCTCATCCCCGGTAAGGGCGAGGGCATATTTTTCATCGGGTGAAATTTTAACATCATGATAATCTTCAAAGCGTTTTATTTTTTCACCGGTTCCGGCATCCACAATCTCAAAATTGACCTCCCGGTCTTTGTTTGGGGCGAAATCAACGTAATACAATTGATTCAGCAAAACATATTTACCATTGGATGAATATTTTACCGACGAACCTGCATACCAGTTCCCCACATCATATTCCTTTGCTTTTTCTCTTTTCCGCCAGTCAAAAACATAAAACGGATAACTTTGTACACTGCTGATCGCAAGCAATGTTTTGTCGGGAGACAGGTCAAGGCCACAGATGATGTGTTTTGCATCTGCGACTTTGATCCGCTCGTAGTTGATATCAGTCCCCTGCGAAAAGAGGTGTAGTAACGTGAAGAATACGACCGGCAGGCAAAGCATCCGTTTCATAATTTTTGTTTTTAAGTGATTAACAGGCTTGTTTTATCGTTAAAAACTGACATTAAATTTCCCTTCTGTTATTCCCACTTTGGCTTGCGCCGTGTTGTAAGCGGTGAATTTGAAGGTGCCTTTGGCTTTTTTGTCGGTCAGCTCGGTAAAAGTTACCTCTCCGGATCCGATAACACCGGTAGCCGAATAGGTGTCGCTCTGGCCGGATAAGCTGGCAGCCCATGCCTGCCCTTCATGTTTCAGCGACATGGTTCCATTGCTGCCCGGAGACGGGTTGTCATTATTGCTTTTTTTACATCCTGAAAAAACCACTCCGGCAATCAGTGTTAAAGCAAGTGCTAAATTTCTAATCGTTTTCATTTTTTTATATTTTAGTTTCACAAAACACAGAGTTTCTGCCAGTGCAATTGTTGTCAACCTCAAAGCAATTTCAGGGTGTCCAACTGCCAGAAAGCTCTGTGTAAATTTTATGATTGAAGGCACTTGAGGTTTTAACGAACAATTACATCGTCAAAAGTAGGTCAGGAAAAAAAGGTTTACCATCGGGTATTTCACCTAATTGATTAGGGTAAATACCGTAGATTTTAAGAAAACAGATTAAAAATAAAAAATATCACGGTGCGCCGCACCTTAAATATTCCCTTAATTACAAACGACAAAGATTATTGGAGAAGAATTCATAAACACGAAAGATTTTTTTCAAGAGATCAATCCCTTCCTGATGGCGAAATTGATAAGGCCGGCAACGTTGTTCACATTGAGCTTTTTCATCATGTTGGTCCGGTGTGTGTCCACCGTGCGATGACTGATAAAAAGCTTATCTCCTATTTCTTTATTGGTATAACCATCGGCGATCAGCTTCATGATTTCGAGTTCCCTGTCGGTCAGGCCAATGGCAATATCAGGAGATTTGCTTTTCGCCGATTTGTCATCGCCGAGCAACGTCAGCGTAACGTCCGGGCCAAAATATTTTTTCCCGGAAGCAACCTGAAAAATAGCATTGGTCAATTGTTCTTTATCTGAATTTTTCAACAGATAACCGTCAACCCCCATTTTTATCAAATCCTCGACCATTCCTTTTTGCAAATGCATGGAAAGGATAATAATAAAAGGAGATGATTTTTTTTCCTTAATGGCTTTGGTGGCCTGCAGGCCGTCCATCACAGGCATGTCAATATCCATCAGTATCACGTCAACCGAAAAGATTTTAAGCATATCAAAGGCTTCACGCCCATTGGATGCAGTAATCACTACACGGATTCCCTCCACATCATCAAGCAAAGCTTTCAGCCCGTCAATGATGATTTGATGGTCATCAACAATCATTATTTTGACCTCATTCATTGACCGGAATTCTTAATCTTATTGTTGTTCCTTTTCCCGGGCTGCTTTCAATGTTCATTTCCCCGTCCATAGCTTTAACCCGGCCTACTATGTTTATCATGCCAATACCCCGGCCGGCTGCTTTGGGGTCAAAGCCTTTCCCGTTGTCTTCAAAAATCAAAACCAGTTTATTGTTCCTGTTTAGCAACCGGACATCAATCCTGGTGGCATTTGCATGTTTGATCACATTGACCGTCATCTCCTGCAACACCCTGAACAGGTTCATCTCGATGATCGTCGGTAATCGTTTTTTCAAGCCAAAGCGGTTGAACTCATAATCAATCCCCGTATTTTTCAAAGTTGTATTCAACATGTTTTTTACGGCTGACGGCAGGCCAAACTGTTCCAACTCCTTCGGCATCATTTGGTGGCTGATCTCCCTGACTTCTTTGGAAGCTGCATCCAGCAAGTTTGCCATTTCTTTGAGGTCTTCGTATTGCTTGCTTTTTTTCAAATTATCCACCATCTTTTCCCATCCCAGTTTTATCGCTGCCAGCCGTTGTCCGACACCGTCATGCAACTCACGGGCAATACGTCGTCGTTCGTTTTCCTGGCCGGCAATCACTGCTTTTAACTGCTGTTGATTATGACGGATGATCTCTGCATCCAGGGCCGCTTTTTGTTTTTGATTTCGGCGGTAAAACAGAAATATTGCAGCTCCTGTGATCGTGATTATTATAAAAATCAAAAGGAGCAAATTTGTTTTTTGTTGTTTGATGTGTGCTTCTTTAAGTTGCACCTTTTGAGAAAGCAACTGATTGTCTTTTTCCATCTTCCCGGTTTCGTATTTTACCTGTACTTCAACAATTTGCTGTTTTAAGCGCTGGTCATAAACAGAATCTTTCAGGGCGATGTAGCGGCGGGTATAAACAAAAGCACTATCAAGACGTTCGGCCATGGCATACATCTTGGCCATATTCAGGTAAGCAGCCATTTCTTCTTCCGGCACATCTATTTTTTGTGCCGTTCTCATTCCTCTGTATAAGGCTTCCGAAGCTTTGTCATACTGTCCCAGGTTAGTGTAAGCCTCCCCAATTTTTATCAAAGACGAAGAAATGGCTTTCCGGTCTCCCATTTTCTCCCGGATCGCCAGCGATTCCTCCAGCATTTCAAGCGCTTTTTGGTTGCGTCCCTGGGCAAGGTAAATGTTTCCCAGATTACTCAACATAGCGCTGATACCTTCCCCGTTATTTAATTGCCGGAAAGTTTCCAGTGCTTTTTTATAATAGGAGGCCGCCTTTGCCGTATCCTTTAGCCGCTGATAAACATTGGCGATATTTCCGTAAGACCCTGCTTCGCCGTAAACATCGTTCATTTTCTTCCTGTACGTTAAAGCTTCAAGGTTGTATTCGAGCGATTTCTGAAGATTTCCCAGGTTTAAATGAACAATGGCAATGTTGTTCAGGCAATAACCTATCCATAGATACTGTCCCAACCCTTCATAAATTTTCAATGCCCTGATCTGGTTTTGCAGTGCCTCTTTCAGTTTGCCCTGTTTCTGATAAACAATGCCGATTTTGTTGTACAGCGAACCCATACCGGCTTTGTCGTTTAGTTTTCGCCTGATCTCCATCGCTTTTTGAAAAAGATCAATGGCTTTGCCATATTCGCTTCTGTCAATGTAGATAATTCCCAAGTCGTTATACGCCTGGGCAATACCTTTTGGGTAGTCTGCTTCCCTGGCCAGATTCAGCGCCCGGTTGCCATATTGCAAAGCTGTATCGGCAGAAATAAACCTGTATTCCCAGCACAGGTCGGAAAGCAATTTTACCTTATTGGTATCCGTAGCCTCCGGAAGCAGTCGTTCCAGGCTGTCGGTTACTGATGTTGCTTTGAGGCCGGTGAACAGAAATACTAAAACCGTTATATGATAAGTTCTTAAAATTCTCATTGTGCCGGTTTGTGCATTCCCTTACAAAGATAAAAGATTGAAGCAAACCGATTACAAACAGTCAGAAATTTATTTTCAGACTGGTTCAGGGGTGTTTATTATCGTAAATTCCCGGTAATCAATAGTAGGTTCTCGTGAATTTCGGTTTGTAGTAGAATATGGATATCGTACGCTTGAATCTCAAACCCCCGACTCCCCTGCCCGCCGAAGCGTAGCGAAGGAGGGAAACTCCAGGCTCCAGACTCTTTACTACCTCTCCAGTTCTTTTGTGTTAAATTTCCGGTAACCTACCAGGCGGTCGTATTCGGGTACTCTTTCGCGGTAGTATAAATAAATCGTATAATCATTGTCGGTTTCCCAGTGGTCACCCTCAATTGGTGTTACTTCACCCCGTGTTTTCCCGTCAGGCAAAACGGTGTAAAGGTAATCGTAATAACCCTGTTTAAGATAAAGCGAACCATGGTACATTCGTAACCTGCTGTCGTAGATCATTACATTCTTCGAGTTAAACTGCCAGTCGTTCAACTGGCCGAGTATGTAAACATCGGCATCGGCTATCTTTGGCATTTTCAACCAGAATTCCACCCAGGCATATTCCCCTTCGGTATTTGAGTTCTGGTTTTTCCTGGCCTGGATGATCATCTTCCCGTTGAGGTCAATTTCCGTTTCGTAAGGTTTGCTTTCCCTGGGATAATCGGTATGTAAAATAACGGTATATCCGTCAGCATTACTGATGATCTGTTTGATGTACATTGACTGGTACCAGTAGCTTTCGATATTAAAATGCCTGAACTGGTTCCCGCCGTTAAACACAATACCGTATTGGTAATCATAATTGAGTGTGTTGGAAGTAACCGAAGTGGCTTTCAAACCGATTTTGGCATTATCCCAACGTCCGTTTTGCTGAATAACCACATTGGTCCGTTGTTGCGGTTCGTCATTAAATAAATTTGGGGTGTTGATCATCAGGTCAATCTGTTGTTTCTGCCTGGTGTACTCCAGTTTTTTAGGATAATAGGGTATGTCCACATCAATGCGTGCCAGGGGTTCTATTACAAAAAACCGGCGCGTAAAGATCACATTTTCATCGGAAGAATTGTCAACATATACCTTTAATATATAATTGCCCGAAAGTTTGATTTTCATGTTCGGGCCCGGGAACATCAGTTCGTAATGTACATACGCGGGAATGGCGTTAAATGAAAATTCATAATTGTCAATTTCATCTTCCAGATACCCGTCAATATATTCGTTTTGTTCAAGGTCGGATGGTTCCCAGTTGTAGCTGCAATGGATAATTGTATATTTAAAAAGATAAGATTTATTGCTCATATCGTCGAAGGCCAGCCTGAGCTTGTCATTTGTCCCTAACCTGATGACCGGGGGGGCCAACTGGTTGCCCGTTTTATGAAACAATACGGTATGTATATTGTCATCGTAAATCAGGTCTTCGTTTTTAACTTCTTGTGCCTGTGCCATCAGGGTGCCAATAAGCAAAAGCAAGAGGAGAATATTCTTTTTCATATTACCGTTGGTTTATTTAACGTTAACGTACAAACCGGCAGTGAAATTACATTTTTTTATTAACAGGATGTTCAAATCAAATGAATTACCACTTCGTTGTTATTCAATTCATTTCGGCAGAAACGCCTCAATAAGTGTGAGCAAATGTTATTTAGAGTAATTAAAAATTCCACAAAAATCATTGTTAAGATGTTTAATTTTATAAGATTTACATAATTTCGCTGCTTTATAACACATGAACTTTTTTATATATGTCAACTGTTTATAAAATTCGTAAAGGCCTTGACATTAAATTAATCGGAGAGGCTGAAAAAACCATTGTTGACTTAAAAGCCAAAAGATTCGCCATCAAACCCCCTGATTTTACAGGATGTTTTCCAAAACTCATGGTTCAGGAAGGGGATGCAGTAAAAGCAGGAAGCCCATTGTTTTTTGATAAACACAGGGACAATATCCTGTTCACTTCACCCGTAAGCGGCGTTGTTACGGACATCGAAAGGGGAGCAAAACGAAAATTGCTCAAAGTTATCATTGAATCGGACGGCAAACAGGAGGCAATTGATTTTGGCGCTGTCAATGTTGATAAACTTGACAGGAAATCCATTATTGATCAATTATTAAAGAGCGGTGTCTGGCCCTTTATTCGGCAAAGGCCTTACTCGGTAATTGCCAATCCGGAGGATGAGCCTAAAGCCATTTTTATTTCTGCTTTTGATACGGCACCCCTGGCACCCGATTTCGATCTGATTGTTCACGGGCATGGCGATGTTTTCCAGGCGGGGCTTGATGTATTGCTCAAACTGACAAGCGGAAAAGTTCATCTTAATATAGATGATAAAAATACAACATCCAAGGTTTTCCTCAATTCAAAAAATATACAGATCAACAGGTTCTCCGGATCACATCCGGCAGGAAATGTGAGTGTTCATGCCAGCCGTATTGATCCAATGAACAAAGGGGATGTGATATGGTATATGAGGCCGCAGGAAGTGCTGACCATCGGCAGGCTGTTTCTTGAAGGGCGTTATGATGCAGAACGTATTATAGCCGTTACAGGCAGTGAAGTGGTTAAACCTAAATATTACAAAACCCTGGTAGGGGCAAGGATCACCAACATGATCGGTGGCAATGTTAACGAAGGCAACAACCGTTATATCAGCGGCAATGTGCTTACGGGCCAAAAGATTGAAAAAGACGGGTTTGTCGGGTTTTATGATTCGATGATCACGGTAATCCCCGAAGGCGATTATTATGAGTTTTTCGGCTGGTTGCTTCCCGGGTTTAAAAAGTTCAGTGTTTCGGGAACTTACATTTCGTGGCTTTTCCCTAACCGGAAATATCGCCTTGACACCAACCTGCATGGCGGGATAAGGTCTTATGTGATGACCGGTAAAATGGAAAAGGTTTTCCCGTTCGATATCTATCCTTTGCAGTTGATCAAAGCCATCCTGGTTGAAGATATTGACCTGATGGAGAACCTGGGTATTTATGAAATAGATGATGAAGACTTTGCCTTGTGTGAAGTGATTGATACCTCAAAAACCAACATTCAGGAAATTGTACGGAAAGGCCTCGACCTGATCCGTAAAGAAATGAGTTAATAAATTTTCAGAATCAGATACCGCATGAAAGCGTTAAGAAGATTTTTAGACAAACAAAAGCCGCACTTTGAAGATGGTGGGAAGTTTGCCAGATTCCATTCCATGTTCGATTCGATGGAAACTTTGTTCTTTGTGCCCGATAAAGTAACAACCTCTGGGGCACATATCCGGGATGCCATTGACATGAAAAGAACCATGATCACGGTATTTATTGCCCTGATGCCGGCACTGTTGTTCGGTATGTGGAATATCGGCTACCAGCATTTTACCTCTTATGGGCAGGCTCCCGGAAACTGGAACATGTTCCTATACGGTTTGTTGAAAATGCTGCCCCTCATCATCGTTTCTTATGTTGTCGGGCTGGGTTTAGAGATCATGTTTGCCCAGATACGTCATCACGATGTAAACGAGGGCTTTTTTGTTACGGGCATTCTCATCCCGATGATCGTACCTCCTGATATCCCGTTATGGCAGTTAGCCCTGGCAGTAGCCTTTGCCGTTGTGTTTGGTAAAGAAGTATTTGGCGGTACCGGAATGAATGTGTTAAACCCCGCCCTGCTTGCACGGGCATTTTTGTTCTTTGCCTATCCTGTTGCCATATCGGGCGATAGAGTCTGGATAGCCGATAAAGCCGATGCTTTTTCAGGGGCAACACCACTTGGCGATGCTTTGGTTGGTAATTTCGACCATATCCCTTCTTTTTATAATATGTTTATGGGATTTATTCCCGGTTCAAACGGCGAGACTTCCACGTTAATGATACTTATCGGCGCGGCAGTTCTTATCATTACCGGTATTGGCAATTGGCGGATCATGTTGAGTGTTGTCGTCGGTGGAATTGTTATGGGGTTATTGTTCAACTGGTGGGGAGCCAACGAATATATGAAACTGCCTGCTTATTACCATCTGGTCATGGGTGGGTTTGCCTTTGGTGCCGTTTTTATGGCCACTGATCCCGTGACTGCCGCACAAACCAAAAAAGGAATGTATTATTACGGTTTCCTGATCGGGATGATAGCGGTATTGATCAGGGTGTTCAATCCTGCTTATCCCGAAGGGATGATGCTTGCTATCCTGCTGATGAATGTATTTGCCCCGCTCATTGATCATATTGTGGTGGATGCGAATATCAAGCACAGGCTTAAACGAATGAAATTAGCAATAAAGTAAAAAGAAACGATCATGTATAGCAACGGATATATATTCAGGTACGCTGCCATTCTCGTTATCATTGCGGCAGCAGCTCTGTCCTCTGCAAATATGCTGTTGAAGCCTTATCAGGAAAAGAATGTCGCAATAGAAAAGATGAAGGGTATTCTGGCTTCGGCACAAATTGAAGGTATCGAAACCGATAATACCATTGAAGAATTCAATAAATATGTAGTTGAAGAAAAACTGATAAACAGCAAAGGGGAAGTTATTGATTCTTATAAAAAAGGTAATATGGAAGACGGGAAAGCCTTTAAAATCAATATGAAAGAAGAGCTGTTTAATAAAACGCAGGGAAAGGATTTTGATCTCCCGGTCTATGTGATCAATAAAGGCGGAAAGACCATATATGTTTTGCCCTTGCTTGGTACCGGATTGTGGGGGCCGATATGGGGCAATATGGCGTTGAAAGATGATTTTAATACAATAGTCGGGATGACTTTTGGCGATAAAGGTGAAACCCCGGGTCTGGGAGGTGAAATCACAACCGATCAGTTTAAAAATCAGTTTATCGGGAAAAAAATATTTGACGACAAGGGCAATTTTACTTCCATCAAAGTGGTAAAAGGGGGAATAAAAAGACTTCCCGCTGCCGAACAAATCCATGGTGTTGATGCCATTTCGGGCGGTACTATCACCAGTAACGGTGTGGATGCCATGTTAAGCAATGTTTTAGAAAGTTATTTACCCTACATAGAAAAACAACGTAAGCAATGAGTGAAGAAAGACAAGAACGGGAACCGTTGTTCTCGGCTAAAAACCTGAAACTGGTTAAAGGGCCGATTAACCTGAACAACCCGATCACGGTACAGGTTCTGGGGATTTGTTCGGCACTAGCCGTGACGGCCAAAATGAAACCGGCTATTGTCATGACAATCTCGGTCATGGTAGTATTGGCTGCATCCAATGTGGTTATATCCATCATGCGAAATGGCATTCCGCCACGGATCAGGATTATTGTTCAACTGGTGGTTATTGCCACTATGGTTATACTGGTTGACCAGGTGCTTAAAGCTTTTTTGTATGACATCAGTAAGCAATTATCGGTATTTGTGGGATTGATCATCACCAACTGTATCCTGATGGGGCGTCTTGAAGCTTTTGCCATGAGCAATAAACCCTGGCCGGCATTTATGGACGGTATCGGGAATGCCCTGGGCTATGGCCTGATCCTGATTGCCGTCTCATTTTTGCGTGAGTTGTTCGGATCGGGCACATTGCTTGGATTACAGATTGTCCCCCCGGGATTTTATCATTTCGGTTATGTAAACAACGGGCTGATGATCCTGCCTCCGATGGCATTAATCACCGTGGGTGTTATCATTTGGGTACAACGATATTATCACCGTGACCTGATAGAAAATAACTAATCAAGAATTAACTGAAAAACATATTAAAATGCAAGAAGTATTTAACATATTCATCAAATCCATCTTTATTGACAACATGGTGTTTGCCTATTTTTTGGGCATGTGTTCTTACCTTGCTGTCTCCAAAACGGTAAAAACTTCGGTAGGCCTTGGCGTTGCCGTTATTTTTGTGTTGGGCATTACGGTGCCCGTTGATTATTTGTTGAATGATTACGTATTGAAAGCAGGGGCCCTTGCCTGGCTCGATCCTGCATTTGCATCTGCCGATTTGAGTTTTCTGAGTTTTATAATATTTATTGCCGTCATTGCCTCGATGGTTCAGTTGGTTGAAATGGTGGTGGAAAAATTTTCCCCGTCACTTTATTCTTCACTGGGGATTTTCCTGCCGTTGATTGCCGTTAACTGTGCCATCCTCGGTGGCTCGCTGTTTATGCAGGAAAGGGACTATCAAAGTCTGGCACAGGCCACTTCTTTTGGGGTCGGTTCTGGTGTGGGCTGGTTTTTGGCTATTGTCGGCATCGCCGCTATCCGCGAAAAGATCAGGTATTCCAATGTGCCGCCGGCTTTGCGTGGCCTGGGCATTACCTTTATCCTGACCGGGTTGATGGGGATAGCCTTTATGAGTTTTCTGGGAATTAAATTGTAAGTGTTTTTAAAACTATATAAATTATGATTTTGTTGCTGCAAATGGGAATAGGGACCATCGTAATATCAAGCATTATCATTTTCCTTGTCGTCACCCTTCTGCTTGTTGCCATCTTGCTTTTTGCCCGCAAGAAACTGATGCCGCAGGGGAAGGTAAAGATCAACATCAACGAAGAAAAAGAAATTGAGGTTGATCCCGGTAATACATTGCTTACAACGTTATCGGCACAAAAGATTTTTGTCCCGTCGGCTTGTGGCGGCGGCGGAACCTGTGGCATGTGCCGCCTCCAGGTGTTGGAAGGTGCCGGGACTATTTTGCCCACCGAAACCGGTTTTTTCACCCGTAAAGAACAAATGAACCACTGGCGCCTCGCCTGCCAGGTGAAAGTGCGACAGGAGTTGGATATCCGTGTGCCACCTGAAATATTCGGGATTAAAAAATGGGAATGCGAAGTGGTGTCAAACCGCAATGTGGCTACTTTTATTAAGGAGTTTGTTGTCAGGCTTCCCGAAGGCGAAAGACTAAATTTCCGTTCGGGTGGGTATATACAGATTGATGTGCCCAAGATTGTGGTGGATTTCAAAGATATTGATGTTGAAGAAGAATACCGTGCCGAATGGGATAAATTTAAAATGTGGGATTTGAAAATGAAAAATCCCGAACCCATTTACCGCGCTTATTCAATGGCTAACCATCCTGCCGAAGGCAATATCGTCATGCTCAACATCAGGATTGCCACCCCCCCCTGGGACAGGAAACGAAATGGTTTTATGAAAGTGAACCCGGGGATTTGTTCATCGTATGTTTTCTCTCGTAAGCCCGGTGACAAGGTAACCATCTCAGGGCCTTATGGTGAGTTTTTCATTAAAGATACCGATCGCGAAATGATGTTCATTGGTGGCGGTGCAGGCATGGCACCCATGCGCTCACATATTTTTGACCAGTTTGTTACCAAACATACCAAACGAAAAGCAACATTCTGGTATGGCGGCCGCTCATTGCGGGAACTGTTTTATATTGAAGACTTTGAAAAGATACAAAAGGAATTTCCTAATTTCAGGTTTGAAGTGGCGTTGTCAGAACCCAAACCCGAAGACAACTGGAAAGGTTACACGGGGTTTATCCACCAGGTGATCTATGATAATTATTTAAAGAATAATCCTGAACCCGAAGAAATTGAATATTACCTGTGCGGGCCGCCCATGATGAATTCGGCCGTGCAAAAAATGCTGGATGACCTGGGCGTGCCCGAAGAAATGATTGCTTTTGACGATTTTGGCGGATAATCAATCAATAAAATGGTAATTTGAGAAATTGAATTGCGCTTTTTTTAAATGCAACGATTTTGGCTGAAAATTGTCTCTTTTAAATGATATTATTTTTTCACATAAAACGATAATGATAAAAACCCGGACCACATTGCTTGTTTTATTGCTCCTCTTTGCTTGTGGGCTTTTTTCACAGGACTATATTTACTTTCGCGATCAGCATAGGGTCGCAGCTAAAGATATTCAGGTTAATGATGCTGAAGTAAAATTTCGGACTTATGGTGAGGATAACGGGCAGGTTTATTCAGCCGATCCCGATCAAATTGATTTAATAGTATTCGAAAACGGAAAAGTCAGGCTTTTTCAGCATAGATCTAAACTTGCCAATCACTATAATTACAAAAACAACCTGATCACTTATCACTTGTTCGACCTGTTGGTAAACAATTTTACAATTTCTTATGAGCGGATATTAAGCAGCGGTAAACTCGGCTTTGATATTCCGGTTTCATTTGGTTATTCGGATAATAATTCGGGTTTCGGTGATATGAGCAATACATTTTACACCGGACTGAACCTTAATTTTTATCCGACAGGACAGGGAATAATCCGGTATTTCATGGGGCCCGGAATCCGGATTGGCATGGGGCATAGTAAGGATGAATATTATGACGGTAATGACTATTACAAATATCCTGACTCCTTTTATGGTAAACTTCTCGTTAATAACGGGGTTGTTTTCTCTCCAATTAAGGCATTGAGTTTGTCTGCTGTTTTGGCCATGGGCATTCGCTATTTTCCGGACGCCCCTTACAATAATGATGTAGTGAAAACAGTGGTGGCTTTTTCTTTTAATTTGTCATACCGTTTTTAAAAAGAAAATAAGGAAGATCGTATAAACTGTTTAATAAATTAAAAGATGAATCGGGTTTTTCTCCTTTTGGCGTTGTTTTTTTCTGCATGTACCCCTCAAAAAAAAACAGAACCTGTTAAACTGCTTGGTGCGGCACAGGGAACTTATTATTCAATTATCTATTACGATGAAGCCCGGCGCAATTTCCAACCCGAGATTGATTCGTTGCTTCAGGCCTTCGACCGTTCGCTTTCGTTATGGATCCCCAGTTCAATCCTTTCAAGGGTAAATAACAATGATACATCGGTAGTGCCGGACAAATCGTTTGAGGACAATTTTAATTTATCCATGCAGGTTGCTGCTAACACCAATGGTGCTTTCGATGTAACGGTTGGTCCGTTGGTCAGGGCCTGGGGGTTTGGTTTTGATGAAAAAAAACATGTTGACAGCCACATCATTGATTCGCTGTTGCAATTTACCGGCTACCGTAAAGTTAAAATACAAAATGGCATAATTGTTAAGGACGATCCCCGTGTATCACTTGATTTTAATGCCATTGCCCAAGGGTATTCGGTTGATCTTGTTGGCGATTTCCTTGAAAGGCACGGTATTGAAAATTACCTCGTGGATATAGGAGGAGAGGTAAAAGCCAAAGGACAAAAACCTGACGGTTCATTGTGGAAAGTTGGCATTGAGAAACCGGCCAAACATCAGGACGACCTGCGTAGCCTGAAAGCTGTAATTGCCCTGAAAAACAAATCGGTGGCCACCTCGGGCAGCTATCGCAAATTTTATATCGAAAACGGCATCAGGTATTCACATACTATTGACCCCAAAACAGGACGTCCTGTACAACATTCACTGCTGAGCGTTTCCGTGCTGGCCGACAGCACCGCCGTTGCCGATGCCTATGCCACGGCTTTTATGGTGATGGGTTTTGAGAAGTCAAAACAATTTGTAGAACAGGATTCAGCCCTCGAAGCCTTCTTTATTTATGCCCGCCCCGACAGTACCAATCAAATCTATATAACCAAAGGGTTTAAAACTATTATTACAGAGGAGCTCAAATAATTTAACATTTTTTCTGTTTTTTTCTTGGCCGGATATTTTTCCGAATGATTGTTTTTCGTAATTTTGTCCTTCTCCTAAATAGGAGCAATTCCTAAATAGGAACATTTCAATTCAATGGATAAAAAAACAGCAGAAGAACGTTTGCGGAATGCGGGCCTCAGGGTGACACCACAACGGCTGGAAGTATTGCTGGCTTTGAGCAACAGCAAGCACCCAACGGCCGAATATCTCATCAGGAAGGTCAGGAAAAAACATAACAGTATTTCGGCAAGCACTATTTATAATATTCTGGATACCTTTATTGGGAAAGGGGTTATTTCCAAAATTTATATTCCGGGCCATGTGATGCGTTACGATGCCATGCTTGAAAAGCACCATCATTTATATGACGCTGATACCAACCGCATCGAAGATTATTTTGATGATGAGCTTTTTGAACTGATCCAACAATATGTGCAGCATAAAAAAATCCCCGGCTTTGAACCGGACGATATAAAAATCAAATTATTGGGAAAATTTACTGATAAATAAACCCACTATGAACATCGAAGCATTTTTTAAAATCACTTACGGTTTGTACATTATCTCATCGGCGTATGAGGATAAGTTGAGCGGGTATGTGGCCAATACGGCATTTCAGGTAACGGCCGACCCGGCCAGGTTTGCCGTCAGTTGCAGTAAAAATAACTTCACTGTTGGCATCATCCGGCAGGGCAAAGCTTTTTCCATATCCATCCTGAAACAGAATTGCAGTCGTGAAATTATCGGCAGGTTTGGCTACCACAGCAGTGCCGACACCGATAAGTTCAAAGATACAAATTACATTACGGGCCAAACGGGTGCGCCAATCGTTGTGGACGATTGTATCGCCTGGTTTGAATGTGAAGTGGAAAGGGAGATAGAACTGGATACCCATGTTATTTTTATCGGTCGTCTTGTAAATAATGATTTGCTGGATAAAGAGGCGGAACCGCTGACCTATGCCTATTATCATGCCGTGAAAAAAGGCGTTGCGCCGAAAAATGCGCCTACCTACATCAAAAAAGAGGAGGAAGGTGAAGAAAAAAACGCCGGAAAAATGGATACTTATACCTGCAATCTTTGTGGTTATGAATATGATCCGGAAGCAGGCGATCCTGAAAACGGCATTCCGCCCGGTACGCCTTTCGAAGACCTTCCCGATGACTGGGAATGTCCCATCTGCGGTGCGGGAAAAGAAGATTTTACAATAGAATAAAAGGAATAAAATAAATTGTTAACCCATTAAATGAAAAATTTTATGAAAAGCATTAAAGGAACCAAAACAGAACAGAATCTTTTAAAATCATTTGCCGGTGAATCACAGGCCAGGATGCGTTATGATTATTTTTCGAAACAAGCCAAAAAGGAGGGACTGGAACAAATTTCAGCCATTTTTGCCGAAACGGCGCTCAATGAAAAAGAGCATGCCAAACGGTTCTTTAAATTTCTTGAAGGCGGCCCGGTGGAGATCACAGCTACTTATCCTGCAGGCATAATCGGCACGACCCTCGAAAACCTGAAAGCGGCTGCCGAAGGTGAAAATGAAGAATGGACCGAATTGTACCCCATGTTTGCCGACATTGCCGAGGAAGAAGGTTTTAAGGATATTGCCGTGGCTTACAGGATGATTGCTCGTGTGGAAAAAGCCCATGAAGAAAGATACAATAAGTTATACGGCAACCTGGAAGAGGGTAAGGTATTTGAACGCGAAGGCATACTCGTATGGAAATGCCGCAACTGCGGTTACCTGCATGAGGGCAAAAAAGCACCCAAGACCTGCCCCGCCTGCCTGCATCCCCAGGCCTATTTCGAGATTCAGGAAAAGAATTATTAGTCCATTAGGTATTGCTCTTCCGGATTACAAAATCCGGTAGAGCTTGTATGTCAATCGTTCTTATTAATATGTCCGGATTACAAATCCGGACGATCTTGGGCTTGTATGACAATCGTTGTTATAAATACGTCCGGATTACAAATCCGGACGAGCTTGGGATCCAGACGAGCTTGGTTTATTTTAAAATTATAAACTAATGAAAAAAATCATTTTTATCCTTTTTCTCTCGGCAATAGTTTTTTCTTCCTGCTCGATGAAAGATGTGAAAAGTTTTCAGAAAGCGACAATAACCGGCCCCGACCGTTCCATGTGTGCCTGTTGCGGAGGTTGGTTCATTGATATTGGGGAAAAAACATACAGGTTTTACGATTTGCCGGAGAGCAGCACCCTCGATGTAAAAAATGCAAGCTTCCCGCTTCATGTGGAACTGCAATGGAGAAAAAATAAAGCAGGCTGTAAAGGGGATGAGATCATCGTCGAAAAAATAAAAAAAGAAGCGGACTGATCTTTCGGGATTATTTGTGCTCGGTTTCAAATTGGGCCGGCCGGAAGAGCTATTTTAACTTTATTTCCGGAACGTTTATTTTTATTTTTGAAACTAATTCCTTGTTATGGCAACTGCCATCGTCTTCGCCACCACAAACACAACCAACGGCCTTTCCTGTTTTCGGGTTGACCGAAGAACATTGTTTTTTGAATTCACCGTCTTTCCTGAAAAACATTTTAACGGCAAAACCGGCAAACGCCAGTGCAAGGATGACGACAGATACCAATAATATTTTCAGAAAGACCATTGTTTCACATATTTCTTGTGCAAAGGTAAGGGTAATTTGAAAGGAAGGCTGTTAAATTTTCTATAAAAAGCAGTACCCCCGCAGGGTTGATCAGGACTCCTTTGCTTCGTCGCTTTGCCTGAAGATGAAAAACAGCACCTTTAAAGGCAACCCCTCGAACAGAGTGCTTACATTTATAAGATCGTTTACACCGCTTCCTCCACCGGCAGCGGGCCGCAGAGCGTGGCGGGGAATGTGATGGTTGTCAGTAACCCCCTCTGTCACGCCTGGCGTCGTGACATCTCCCCCAAAGGGGGAGAGTTGCCCTCTCTAACTCCCCCGTCCATACGGATTCCCTTCGGTCAAAAGGGGAGGCTGGATTCACCTAAATAGGAGTGATTAAATGTGATTATTTTTTTTAAATGATTTTGATGAACAAGGTGCGGGGTGGAAACACCTTCCAGAGTACGCCCTGGGCGTACCTGGAAGAGTGGTCGGTAGCGGTAAATCAATCAATAAGAAATATCGAATAAAAAATATCGAATAAGAAATAGAAATGGGGGACGAACCTGACAGGTTTCCGCAGGCCGGTGCGATGGCGTCCTGTCAGGTTTTGCGGGAGAAAGTGCCGGCCTGGCAAAACCTTTTCGGTCGAAGCCGGCCCGGCGCGGGGAGACCGGAAAGGTTGAAAGCCCGCGGGGAAGCAACTGTCAGGTTTTGCCAAAAGGAAGGAAAAAGGGTCGGAGCTGTTAAATGATTAGTATCGAATATCAAATAAAGGAATAAAAAACAAATAAACCGTATATTTGTAAAAAATTAATGTTATGCAAACCATTCGATTGCGGGTTAATGATAAAATTTATCACCATTTGATGTGGTTTCTCAAACGGTTTAACAAGGAAGAGCTTCAGGTAATCCGTGAAGACAAAGAATTCCTTTCTGTTCAGGAGTATTTGAACAAGGAACTTGAAAAAATTGAAAACGGCACTACCGGATTTTTAACGATTGACCAATTGGATTATGAATTGGAAGCCACGATACGAAAACGATTCATTTAAATAAAAACATTCCATTGCTCCCCCTTCCACCAAAAATCTCCTCTCCACTCTTGACAAACCCGCCTGCATTTATTATCTTTACAGTCACATTTTCAGGATCATGAAAAACCTCAACAAAATAAACAGATATTTACAAAAAATGTTCCTGCATCTCATGGGTTTACTTCGTATTACCCCCCCCCCGTCCGCCGTAGTTCTGACGAAGGCGGGCCCCGAGAAAGCCGTAGTCCTGACGAAGGTGGACCCATTTCCGGTAATATCCGCCCATCACAAATCCATAAAAACGAAATCAATACACCTGTTAGGCAAAAACAAGTTCATCAGGCCGGGCCACCCTGTCTTTCACCGGTTTTTGCAGTGTGGCATATAACTAACCAAAACAAACCGGGCAACTAATTTCTAAATTTTACTCATTTTAAAAACTAAAAATCATGAAAAAAATACTAATACTTTTGGCAGCTATCCTGTTTGGGGTCTCTGCAAGTTTTGCCCAGGTTTACATTGTTAATGTAAGCTGGAATGATGCAAATTGTGTATGCACAGGTACGGTTTCCGGCTCCTATTTTAAAGTCCAGGTATCAGTTTACGATAGTGCCAACAGCGCCTGGGTGTTTCATAACAAATTGGCTACAACATCTGATGCCACTGCAGGTGATATTGACATTGATGTTCCTGAAGTAAAGGAGTATTGCGTTCACCCTCCACAGAATACGCCAAGTTTTACCGTTTATGCTACGGTTTGGTTGATGTGTGATGCTACAAACCCGCCTACTGCGGTTTGTTCGGGCTCAAAGAATGTTGGCCCAAGAACTTGTCATGATTTTTATAGTAGTACTGTGACAGTACCACAGATTCCGCTTAATTGAAAATCATTTCAACAGTCATTTATGATAATAACAACCAGTGATTTTAAGCTAACTCACTGGTTGTTATTTCGATGTTTGTTTAACTTTATCAAATAATGAAACATAAATGTTCTTTTCTTGTTATTGCCTTGGCTATCTCAATGGTTGGTATCGCCCAAAAGGAAGCCAATGTATGGTACTTTGGAGAGTATGCGGGATTGGATTTCAACACTGGCCAGCCCCAGGTTTTGAATGGTATGTTTATTTCTTATCGCTCTTGTGCCAGTATCAGTGATTCTGCCGGAATTTTTTTATTTGCCACTAATGGTGAGAAAATATGGAACCGGAATAAACAAGTTATGCAAAATGGCGATAATTTGAAAGGTGATGATTTTGCTGCTCAGGGAGTAGTTATTGTACAAAAACCCGGATCGAAAAACCTATATTATGTGTTTACAGTACCTGATTTTTCTAATTTTATGCCTCCCGGTTTATATTATTCGGTTGTGGATATGGACCTTGACGGAGGGCTGGGAGCTGTAACAGATGAAAAAAATATTTTAGTCAGTGCAGCATGGGATGCTTATGAGAAAGTTATGGCAGTACGCCATGCGAATAACAAGGATATATGGATTATTACGCGGAAACACGATTACGGTTCGTATGCCGCTTTCCTGCTCACCGAATCAGGGCTAAATGAAGACCCGGTGATAAGTTACTCACCCGACAGACCATACTGGTACCTTCTGGGGAGTATGAAAGTTTCTTTTGATAAAAAATACCTGATTGCTGCATATACAAATGATGCACTTCCTGTAGATCACCCCGAATATAATAGCTATGATATATGTCATTTTAATGCATCAACCGGTGAAATTGAATTAATTTATACTTTGAATCCGGATCCTTTCGGTATTTACCAGACCCCGAATTCAGTAGAATTCTCACCTGATTCAAAATTAGTTTATCTCTGCAACTGGGTATTAATACCACCAATAAATCTTGAATATCATATATCTCAGTATGATGTTGGGCTAATTGAAGATTCTTCTCAATTCGTTTCATCTGGTATTTTAATAACAAATAATGGCGGGTCAGGTCTCCAATTGGCAAATGATGGGAAGATATACTGTGCTACAAAATACAGAGGTTTTTACGATGATTCGTTGAATGTTATCAATAAACCCTGGAAACGCGGGTTAGATTGCGACTATCAAAAAAACATTATTCCTTTTCTTTCGGGAACAGGATCAGGACAATACTTCCCCAACATCCTCCTCGACTACCTCTACCGTTTCGAGTGGGAAGGCCAATGCCAGAGCAGTCCTTTCCAGTTTCAGTCCAACTTTCAACCCGTTCCCACACTGATCGCCTGGGATTTTGGTGACCCCGCTTCGGGTTCCGGCAATTATTCCAACGACCTCAATCCCGTCCACTACTTTACCCATGCCGGAGAATTCGAAGTGTCGGTTTACGTAAAATATCCCTCAGGAAGGGTTGAACAAACCTCCCGTGTGGTTACCGTGGAAGACATCCCGCATCCCAACCTGGGCCCCGGTTACGTAGTTTGCGAGGGTGAGCAGGTTACCCTGTATGCCGGTGACGAAGAAGGCATGTACGCCTGGAGCACAGGAGAATGGGGGCCGGGACTCAACGAGATCACCGTGTCCGACAGCGGGTGGTACTGGGTACAGGTAACCGCAGACCTTGGCTGTTTCGGCATTGACAGCGTTTATGTGGGCTGGTATCCCACAGCCATCATCAACGAAGACAGCCTGACGCTTGTCCCCACCACCTGCGGTGGCAGCAACGGCAAAATACTCGGCCTGCAGGTTACGGGAACAGAACTCCTGTCGTTTGAATGGTACGATGCGGACAGCACGCTGCTGGATACTACCCTCGACCTGGCCGGCCTCACCGTGGGCAATTACTTCCTGCATATTTTGGATGGCAACGGTTGTACAACAGTATCCGGTTCTTATACGATTGAAGATGCCGGGGACATTAAGATCACAGAAGTAAAAAAAGAAGATACCCGTTGCGGACAGGATAACGGGTCAATTACCGTCACAGCCGCGGGCGCAGCCGAAGATTTATTGTATTCCGTTGACAACGGCACCACCTGGCAAAGCGGCAATGTGTTCGAAAACCTTGCCGCCGGTGATTACTTCGCCAGGGCCAGGGACCCGTCCGGTTGCGAAGGGGTGTATGCAGACAACCCGGTAACCATCAACGATATTGCAGGGCCGAAAGTTACCGGGGTAACCACCGACCCCGAAATTGACTACCTGGCCAACGGCGAGATAGACATCACCGCCACCGTGGACACCGGACGGGTCTATTATTCCATTGACAACGGCACAACCTTTCAAACGGACAACGGACAGTTCACCAACCTGACGGCAGGCACTTACTATTGCATGGTAAAAGACGGTTTTGGCTGCGATACCACATTTACCGTAGAACTGGAAAGGATAATCTCCCAACTCATCGAAGCCATCGCCGGTGACAGCAGCACCTGCATCGGCAATGCGGCGGTAGTGCCGCTGAAACTGGCCAACTTTAAGGACATTTTCAAATTCCACGTTACGCTCACTTACGATACCAGCATCCTGAAAAGCAACGGCTACATCAAAGTCCACCCCAAACTGAAGCCCAACCTGCAGGTGAGCATCATCCCCGGCAGTAACGAGGTGATCGTCACCTGGCAGGGCGACAAGCCCGAAACGCTGGACAACAACGTCACCATGCTGGAACTGGTGTTCGGGGCAAAAAAAGAAGGTTTTACCAGCATTGACTGGGCAGCCGAGGCGGGCGAAAGCGCTTTTTACAACCAGCAACTCGAAGAGGTCAATGCCGAATACCATCTGGGCATCCTTGCCATTTATACACGCCCCAAGATTATGATGAACAAGGAAGAGTTTTATTGCGAAGGCGATACTGTATTTGGCTTTGTCCTGGTCAGTGGAGGTTCGGGAACCATAGACTATTTCTGGGAAGGCCCGGGTGGGTTTACAAGCACAAAAGAAAATTTAGAAATAAATGATGTTCATACCGGCCAGGCAGGTATTTACACGTTAACTGTTAAAGACACCCTTGATTGCCGGGAGAGCAAGGAACTCAACTTGGTTGTTTATGAAAACCCGCAGATCACATTTCCGGATCAGGATACCCTGTTTGCCCAACCCGGTTTTGTCCTCAAAGCGGGCAGCGGCTACGCCGGCTATCTGTGGAATACGGGTGACACCACCGATACGATACAAGTTGACAGCGAAGGATTATATTCGGTATTGGTAACTTCAACAGAAAGCTGCCGGTCCGGCGACTCGGTAATGGTACTCTGGGGCGGCGAGCCCTTTTGGCTGCCCAATGCCTTTACGCCCAACGGCGACGGACTTAACGACGAGTTCAAACCCGTGCAGCGCTACGACTTTGTGAAAACCTACCGGCTGTTCATTTACAACCGCTGGGGGCAACTCATTTTCGAGGCCTCCGACATCAACACCGGCTGGGATGGCACCTTCAAAGGCCAGCCGGCAGAACAGGGGACTTACGTTTACAAAATCGTTTACACGGCATCCTCCACCGGCAACGAACCGCAGAGCATTGCAGGGAATGTGACACTGGTGAGGTGACCCCCTCTAACTCCCCCGCCTGTCCGCCGCTTCGCTTTGGCAGGCGGAAAGGGGGGAGGGACAGATTTACCTTGAAATGATTTGTGACTTTTGAAGTGTGGGGTGCGGGGGTGCGGGGTCGCTAACCTGACGAGGTCTCTACAGGCCGGTGTGGTGGCGTCCTGTCAGGTTTTGCGAAAGGCGATGCGGGGTGCGGGTACCGGCAACAAAATAAAACAATCCGTTTGCCTCTGATTCACCAGCAAATTTGAAGCCGGCATTGCAAATGCCGGAATAAATAGGGCTTGCTGATAAGGTTATAAACAATTAAATGTCAATAACTTAATTTGGTAAAACCTACCTATAAGTGCAAGTTTTTTCGTATCTTGTAGTCATAAAGTTTGCACTTATGATACGCTATACATC
>CAJVWU010000028.1 GCA_913009755.1 uncultured Bacteroidia bacterium | reverse complement strand
ATATTCTCTTTTCGGTATGGTGATTGTCTCTTCGATAGTTCAAAGAAACTTTCTTTTTTGCCCCCTTTTTATCCAGTTTGCAAAATTCATTCACAATTTATTGTTAATTTCGCTGCTGAGTAGTAACACTGCGGTCAACTGGCGGGGGCATCATTAATATTATGATTGACGGCCTGTTATTTTTTTAAATATAACATCAACACGCTGATTGATGTCTTCCGAAATCCTGAAATAATAAACCGGCACAGCAAATAAAATGAAAATTATACCACTCCTGATAATGATATCCACAATGTAGTTGGAAAAAGTGGGGATAAAAGTGGAAATCCAATACGCCAGAATGGCAATCAGGATCAATAAAATATGATGGTAACTTAAGGGCTGAAACCTGAATTTACGGTAGAGGAAAACAAATTTAATGGAGTTATACAGGAATTTGGAAATGAAGGAGGCAATGGCTGCCCCAACCAGGCCGAAAACAGGAATCAGTAAAAGATTGGACACAACCAGTATCACGGCAAAGACCAGCAGGAAATAAGAGAGGGACCGGTAATATTTTGAATTGACAATGATATGAGAGCTTATGCCAACTGCAATGTCAAACAGATTGGCCATGCCGATAAAAAAGATTACCATCCTGCCGGGGAGATATTTGTCACCGAGGATATGAAACACGTTGTCAATGTTGCCCCATATCCCGATAAATAAAAGTACCCCGACAACACTCAGGCTGATGCTGCTTCGGCGGTATATATCGTTGATAGTTTCTTTGTCGTTAATCTTCCACGCATCGGATATAATTACCGAACTGATCTTCCCCATGGTGCGCAACGGGACGAGGATCAATGTCCCGAAATAAAAAGTGATGGCATAAATACCGGCAGCGCTTAACCCCAGCATGTTGTTCACCATCAGGATATCAATATTCATAACAAGCACACCGGAAAAACTGGCCAGTATCCCGAAAAACCCAACGTTGATCATCTGTTTCCGCAAATCGGGCGTGATGAATTTCAGATCGGGTTTCAGGAAAAGTTGTTTGCTCCTGATCAGCGATACCAAAAGCATCAGCGAAGGGCTGATGAGCACCAGGACATACAGGATGACCAGTTGATGGAAATTAATGGTCTTAAAATAAAACAACAGGATCACAACCAGTGTCGCTGCGCGTTGAATGACTTCTTTATAATATATCCCTTTTACGGCATTATAAAGTACCCGGTAATAATTATCGAACACATTGAACAAAAGTGTAAAAAAGATCAGGGGAACGACATAATAAAAATAGGTGATAAACAATTCCGATTTTTCAAGTGATTGTTCTACAAGGTAAGGCCTCAAAAGCAAATAAACGGCTGCGGCAATAAGGAAACCGGCCAGGGCCACCATCAGGGCAATACCAAGAAATCCGTGATGCTTACGGGCAGCATCCCTGAAATGGGGGAAAATTTTAATGGTCACGGCCCCGAAACCAAGTCCGGCAAACTGGGCAAACAGGGTAGCATAGGAAACCATTACCCTGAGCAGTCCCACTTCCTTTGTTGACAAAACCCTCGGAAACAGGATGCCCATGATGACAAACCCCAGTATAACACCGAGATAAGAATAGATAGTGCCCGAAATACTTTGTTTGCGGATGATGCCCAAATCTTTTGGTTTTGGATGGCTAAAAATACATTTTATTTTTTCTCCATGAGCACAAATAGCCAATAAACTTTTTTGGGAGAAACCAAAACATTAACAAAATCAATGGCTGTGGCAAAAAGATTAAACCGGTAAGGATTTTCAAATTCATATTCGCACTTCGGACAGGTGGTTTTTCGTTTTTCTTTTGGCATCCAGTAATAGGGTATCCACGAGTGGGCCGGAGAAATTCTTTTTTTAATATTCAGAAGCAATGGATTGTAATACCGGACTTTTTTACCAAAAACAAAAGAAGAAATGATCTTATATTCAGAAAATAATTTATAGAAGTCTTGTAATTTTATGTTTCTTAAATGATTCGGGCTATTGTATATATATGAACATTTCGGGCATTTTATGGACAGTTTATCCGGGTTTTCATCATTTGGGACGGTTATGAAAATGTATTTTTTTGACAACCGTTTGATTTCACTTACAGTGCCTTCAAAAACTTTTTTTTCAAGGTGTTCAAGAAGTTCGCTGGAAAAAACAAGATCAAAAGAATTGTCGGGAAGAGGGATATTATCAGCGCTTGCCTGGATTTTTGCGGTTTTCACAAAGCTTAAAGCTTTTTTGCTTCGGTCAACACCGGTAACTTTGAAGTTTTGACCAAGTATATTTGTTATTACACCATTACCACATCCGACATCCACAATGGTTTGGACATCTTGTGGAATGAGTTCCATTATTTTTTGAGTTTTCTCTTTCAGGACGGATTCTTTTAATGAGAACCAGTCATATTCTTCGTAAATGTTTTTATTATCCATTGATACAGTGTTTATCTTATCACTTTTAAAACGCAATGATAAGGAAAGTTGCTCACAGCAAAATAACATTTTTCATTTATAGCAATTAATTTAAACTAAATTTGTAAAGATAATGGCAAAGCTGTGAAATGAATATAGGTGTAATAGTTGATAACGAATTTTCTGATGACATTAGGGTTTATAACGAATGTTTAATATTAAGTGATGCAGGACACAAGGTTTTTGTTTTATGCCTGAATTTTGGCAAAAAGCCGGAAAAAGAAAAGATCAATGCTAAATTGATGGTTTTAAGGATAAGAATTAACAGGAAACTTAAAAACCTCATGTTTGGGCTTTTTAACACAATTGATCTGTATTCATATTGGTGGTCTGGTAAAATAGATGCGTTCATTAAAAAGTATCATATTGAATTTCTACATGTACATGACTTATATATGGCAAAGGCCGGTTACATGGCAAAAAAGAAGAATGCGATTCCAATGATACTTGATCTGCATGAATATTACCCTTATGCAGTACGCAGTTACCAATGGATGAATAAGTTTCCTTCTAAATATCTTATCCGTTCCTGGGTTTGGGAAAAAAAAGAAGGCAGGTTTTTACGGTATGCTGACAAAATTGTCGTTCTAAGTGATCATTTTAAAGCGCAACTAATTAAAAAATATAAATACCTGAAAGAGGAGCAATTTGTTATTTATCCAAACATTCCAAATGTTTCAGAATTGTTAGCTTATCCGATTAATAAAAGCATCATTGATAAGCAAGACTCTTTTATATTGTTTTATTTCGGCGGGGTTTCAATGCGAAGGGGAATCTTTATTGTCATTGATGCACTGAAGTTATTAATTGATAAAATACCTCATATCAAGCTTTTAATTATTGGGCCTGTTGATAAAGCAGAACAAAAAGCATTTGAAGCAGCTATTTTAAATGAGCAGGTACGGAACCACATTATTTATTATCCCTGGAAAGATATTAGCCTGCTTCCTTCTTATATTCGTGTAAGTGATATTTGTTTGAGCCCGATTGAGAAAAACGAGCAACACGAATCAGGAATTGCAAATAAAGTTTATCAATATATGTTATTTGAAAGACCTGTTTTGGTATCAAACTGTAAGCCCCAGGCCGATTTGATTAATATGGCAAAGTGTGGTTTGGTGTATAAATGGAATTCTGCGGAAGACCTTTCGGAGAAAGTCCTGAAATTATTTTACAATAAGAATATGGCTCATAAGATGGGTGAAAACGGACGCAAGGTGATTCTGGCTCATTTCAATTCAAAAACGATGAGTAAAAATTTGTTGAGAGCCTATACGGAATAGATGTAAATAAGCACTGTTTATCAATCTCCAAAATTTGAATTATTAGCTGACAACCTTAACATTATTATTTCTGTCTTATAATCTATACTGGTTAACATTATTTTTTAATTTTGAAAGAGTAATGACATTCCTTATTAAATGAAGAAGTCAGGACCATTAATCAAATTTATCTTTTTCTGTCTTTTTGTTCTGGTGATAATAGTATTCCCGACCGATAGTATTTCGCAGGATATTCATTTTTCCCAGTTTTACAATTCGCCGGGAACTTTAAATCCCGCCCTGACAGGGGATATTTCGTATCGTGAATTCGACGAGAATTTATTTCGTGTCGGAGGAAATTTCAAAAATCAGGGAGCAGCCATATCAGCACCATACCGGACGTATTCTGTTTTTGCGGATGCTTCTGTGGGTACCCAAAGGATGAAAAGGGGACAAATGGGCTTTGGACTGCTTTTGTACAATGATAAGGCGGGCGACGGTTCCCTTCAGAATTCTTCCGTGATGCTGAGTTTTGCTTATACTCAGGGATTTAACCGGTTTAATACCTTCCGGGCAACATTGGGATTTTCAGTCGGTTTTATCAACCGGAATGTGGATGTCACCAAATTGGTTTTCGACAATCAGTGGGACGGTGTGGTTTTTGATCCTGATCTTTCAAACGGAGAAAATTTTGCATCCAACTCGGTTTTTGCATTCAATTTCAACTTCGGGGGACTGATTACCTATAAAATCAACCGGTCGCTGATTCTGAAAGCCGGCGCTGCTTTAAGTCACATTAACAAACCGCATATTTCGTTTTATGATGCCGATAACAGGATTAACCAAAAATTCATTGTCCATGCCAACGTAAACATTAAAGCCGGAGACAACTTATTGATTTATCCCGGTGTCATGTATTCTGTACAGGCCAGCGCAAGTGAACTGATATTTGGTTCGAATTTTACATTAACCAAACGGGACGTACAACTGATCCTTGGAATATGGTACCGGCTGAACAGGGATTTTGTCCCGCTGGCCGGATTAAAATACCATAGGTATCAGCTTACGATAAGTTACGATGTTAACGCCTCACCATTGAGGGCTACTTCCAATTATCAGGGTGGAATTGAGATCAGTCTGATCATGGTTTTTCAAAAAAATTACAAAGGGATACCCTGCAGCGATTTTGAATAAATAAAAATGGGGATTTTAAAAAATAGTGTCAACCGGAAAATAAAAAGGAGATATTCTTTTCTTTTTTTACTTGTCTTTTTAAGTTTTCCATTTTTGGTTTTTGCAGATGATTACTATTGGGTGGGAGGTAGCGGTAACTGGTCCGATATCAATCACTGGGCTACTACTTCCGGAGGTTCCGTTCTGCATGCGCAGGTGCCTACGCCGAACGACGATGTGTTTTTTGATGCCAATTCCTTTACCGGTACGGGACAAACAATAACTATTGATCAGAAAAATGCAGTTTGCCGAAATCTGGACTGGACAGGCGTTGCCAATAATCCGGAGCTTTACGGCCACGATACGACCAGTCTGAGGATTTACGGGGATATGAAGTTGGTTTCCGGCATGAATCAGAATTTTAACGGAGAGGTGATTTTTGAATCTGTTTTCCCCGGGAAGGTCATCAGAACTGCGGGGCATCCTTTCCTGAACAATGTCTATTTCCTTGGAATTGGCGGCGGATGGCGACTTCTGGATGATTTTACTGCTGAAAATAACACATATTTCCTGCATGGTTCGTTCGAGACCAACGGGTATAAACTTTCTTGCAGTGACTTCATTTCGATGGAACCCAACGACAGGTCATTGATACTTTCAACTTCGGAGATCAGCGTTTCATCATGGCAGATCAACGGGCAAAATCTTGTTTTACAGGCCATATCAGCATATTTTTATGTCGGAAGTTTGCTGTCAAACAATTACGGCCCGACATTAAGATACGGTAACATCAGATTTTCCGGTTCATCCGGGACGGTAGTCAACTCAGGGGTTTATGTTATTTATAACAATATTGATTTTGATTTTGACGGGGCAATATCCGGTGATTGTAAAATAAACACCGTAACCGTTAACGGAAACGGAAGCATAACTGACAGCGACACAATAAACCGGGTAATTTATAATGGTCCGGGAACCGTAAAGGGAGGCCACCACGTTATCGGTTCATTTACCGGAAAAGGTCCTTGTATTGTCGAGGGGAATAATGAAGTGGGTACTGCTTTATTTTATAACGGGGGAATCATTAGCGGGACCAATCAGGTTGACAGCGCGCGTTTTTTCAAAGGTGGGGCAATAGTGGAATCCAACCAGATCAGGAAATTGTTTATCACCCAATACGGATTAATTGAAGGAACCAACAACATTTCGGATGCAACCTTGTTTGGAGATGGCTATTTTACGGGGAACAACAACTTCGGCACGCTTACATTTAGCCCGGGAAACACTTATACATTCGCTATATTTGATACACAAACCATCGAAAACAATTTGAATATCACAGGCAATTGTTACCGGCCCATCCGGATGCTCAGCGATACAAACGGGGTTCAGGCCATCATAAAATGCAATGCGCCTGTCGCAGGCGATTATCTTTCGCTCCGCGACCTGAAAGCAGAAGGGTCTGTGCCCTTTATTGCCACAAACTCGGTTGACCTGGGGAATAATACAAACTGGAATATTCAGACCACAACAGGGGTAGACCTTTTCTGGGTAAGCGGAAATGGTGATTGGGACGATCCTGCTCACTGGTCATTGGCATCTGGCGGGACAGAAGGGCACTGTCCCCCAACTGAAATTGACAATGTTTTTTTTGATGGCAATTCTTTTTCTGCCTCCGGACAGGCAGTTACCGTAAATGTTAAAAATGCGGTTTGCCGGGATATGACCTGGAAAAATGTAAACGGGCCGTTATTTCAGGGTGCCGATACCAACAAAGTAAGGATTTATGGCTCGTTAACCCTGACCTCGCAGATGCAATGGATGTTGCTCGGCCAGACTTTTTTCGAAGCTACCGAAAAAGGACAGACCATTACATGTGCCGGGAATACTTTTAAAAGCAATGTCTGGTTCAACGGAAGAGGGGGCTCATGGAAACTTCTCGACAAGCTGGAAACAAGCGGAATGATCATGTTTCAGCAGGGTGAAGTTTATACACTGGGAAATGATATTCGTTGTGCCGTTTTTTCATCAACCGATACCACAACCAGGAAACTCTGCCTTAGCACCTCCACGGTTACCATGACCAGGGTGGCTTGGACAGTCTGGAATTTTAATGCTTTAAACCTTGAATTGTGTGCCGATTCATCGTTACTCATCTCATTATCACCAGCGGGTGACATTTACAGTTTCGGCGGGAAACCGCTTGTGTATAACAACGTTGAATTTTACGGCCCATCCTCCATGCTGATAAATGATGTTTATTGTACCTATAATCTGGTTACTTATTTCAGCGATTTTGGATTTGTAAAAGGTAACTGCACCATTGATACGGTCACTTTTGTTGGTGTTAAAGGAACCGTGCTGGATTCGGACATCATAAAAACCGCTATTTTTTATGGAAAGGCAGGCATTTTGAACGGCGGGCAACATAATGTGGAAATTGCCTATTTCTATGATGACGGAAGAATACACGGTAAAAACAAAGTGGATACTGCCCTTTTTTACAGAAATGCAATGATTGATGGTGAAAACATTATAGACACATGCATCGTTTATAACAAAGCAATTATTGATGGAAACAATACCATCAGAACTGAGACGCTACTCGGTGACGGATATTTTTACGGAGAGAATACTTTTAGTGATCTGACGCTTTCAAAAAACCGCTCCTATTACCTTGAAAACAGCAAAACCCAGACGATAAAAGATAATCTTAACGTAAAAGGTGCATGCACCGGACCAATCATTATTCAGTCTGATAAAAACCAGACACAGGCCACAATAAATAAAGTAAACGGAGGGGTTGAGGCAAACTTTGTTGCCTTGCGGGACATTAAAGGGGTTGGCCCCGGAACCCCATTTATTGCCTACAATTCGGTGGACATGGGCAACAATACAAACTGGACTATTTACACAAGCAACCCGAAAGAACTTTACTGGGTTGACGGGGCCGGGCGATGGAGTGATTCCCTGCACTGGTCGGGAAGTTCCGGTGGCGCCGGCGGGTATTGCATTCCCTCGCCGATTGACAATGTTTATTTTGATGAAAATTCATTTCATAGTTTGAATGATACCGTTCTGATAGACATTGGCAATGCCACATGCCATAATATGAGCTGGGAAGGCGCTGCTTACAATCCTGTTTTTTCCGGTTCCGATACCAATTATATGAGAATCTTCGGGTCACTGGATTTGAATGAAAAGATGCATTTTGAATTGCTCGGCCCGGTATTTTTTGAATCAACCCATCAGGGTAATTTCATTGCAAGCAAAGGCAGGAAGTTCCTTGATGATATTTATTTCCAGGGAAAAGGAGGGCAATGGCAACTTACTGATAGTCTTGTAAGCGACAGCACAATTTATTTCTCTGACGGAAAAATAAATACCGACGGGAATTTACTAAAGTGCTTTGCGTTTAACTCGGATTTCACAAACACCAGGGAACTTAACTTTAATAAATCAACAATTGTGCTGACCGGTTCCGGGCTTGAAGTTTGGTTTGTAAACGGGATAAACCTCACAATGTGGGCAACCAACTCCTTCATTCATTGCAAGAATGAAAATGCTTTGATAAGAACTGAAAATGGTGGCCCTTTCCATTATAATGATGTGCTGGCAGAGGGTGACCAATGCAGAATTTACAACAGAAACGCTCATGTGGAATTCAGGAAAGTTTATTTTATGGGGGATGGCCAGATTCACGGGGACTGCAAAATTGATTCGGTTTCATTCTTAGGTTCTGGAAGCATCTTCGATTCGGATGTCATAAATTTTTTAAGCGTAAAAGGAAATATGGGCATCGTTCAGGGCTCTCATCACATTTCCATCGCCGAATTTGGAAACAATTCGGAGGTCCATGGAAATAATGTTTTCGATTCGATAGTCACAGATAAGGCTTGTGTTTTTTCAGGCAATAACCGGGTCAATCAGTTTATGAAAACAGGAAGCACCGCATTAATCACCGGGTCCAATACTGTTCATGAAGCATTATTGCTGGGTGATGGCCGTATGGAAGGGGCTAACGTTTTTGATATTTTGACATTTACACCTGGCAATACCTATCAGTTGGAAGCTGGCGTTACCCAGACAATCAATGATGCGTTCAATATCAGGGGCAATAATTGTTTTCCCATTACATTTCGTTCGTTAAGTGATGGAAACCAGGCTTTCGTGTCAATTCCGCCAGGGATAATTGTCAGTGGTGATTTTATTGAGATGAGGGATATTAACGGTTCGGGGGGTGCTGATTATTATGCAGGGAAATACAGTACCGACATTTCAGACAACACGGGCTGGGTATTTAATAACTCACCAGGCTACATCTTTGGCTTTCCCGATGATACCACAATGTGTTCTGGGCAGGATCTCATAATCGGAACCGAAAACTTCAACCCGGACAAAAATTCTACATTTCTGTGGCAGGACGGAAGCACTTTGCCGGAGTTTTATGTAACCCATGAAGACAGCCTGTGGGTTACGGTTCATTATGCTTTCGACTGCTCATTTACTGACACAATTGTGATAAACAGGAAACCATCTCCTGAAGTGGGTTTGGGTGGAAACCGTTCTGTTTGCCAGGGCGATACAATTTCAATCGGTTTCTCAGGCGACAGTCTTGACTATTTATGGAATGACGGTTCAACCGACAGTGTTTATATCGCCACAAAAAGTGGTATTGTCTGGTTAAAGGGTACCGCTCCCAATGGCTGTTCCTCAACTGACAGCATTGAAGTAATAACCCGGCCGGCACCTGCGGTTTTCCTTGGAAATGACACGACATTACGATATGACGAATCCATCGTGCTGGATGCAGGAAACCCGGGAGCAACTTATTTGTGGTCAACAGGTGATACGGTTCAGTCAATCACAGTTTACGGAAGTGAAGAAATGGTCTGGGTAGTTGTGGATAATAATGGCTGCACAGGAAACGATACCATATTGTTGAACGAATTCCCCAGATGTATTCTTGCGGTTCCCAATGCATTTTCACCAAACGGGGACGGAAGGAATGATATTCTGTATGTAAGGGGCAGCGGTTTTTTGGAATTTGAATTGATGATTTTTAACCGGCTTGGCGAGATGGTATTCAGGACCAGCGACACATCCGTGGGCTGGGACGGAACTTACAAAGGGAAAGCCCAGGAAGTGGATGTTTATATGTATATCCTGAAAGGAAGATGTGCCGACGGGCAGAATATTATGAACAAAGGGAATATTACGTTATTGAGATAAATTAATGAAACGGGTCATTCTTCTGTCATTATTGCAATCTGTTTTTTTTATTGCCTTTGCGCAAATAGAAACAAGTGTGTGGTATTTTGGCGATTATGCAGGAGTTGACTTTAAATCCGGCTCCCCGGTAGCCTTAACTGACGGGGCACTTGCCACAAGAGAAGGCTGTGCCTCGATTTGTGACAAAAACGGTGATATCCTTTTTTACACTGAAGGAACGACTGTCTGGAATAAAAATCATCAGATTATGGAAAACGGAACGGGATTACTCGGCGACTTTTCTTCTACCCAGTCTGCTATAATTGTCCCCCGGCCTAATTCAGATAATCTTTATTATATAATTACCGTTCCTTCGGTATATAACTCCGGTAATGCAAAATTGCGATATAGCATTGTTGACATTAGTCTTAACGATGGGATCGGGAAGGTGACAGTTAAAAATAAGTTTATTTATGACCAGGTTGAAGAAAAGGTGACGGCTGTAAAAAAATCAAATGAGATTGACTATTGGGTTATTACACACGAAAGGTATTCCAACAAATTTTTAGCTTTTTCGTTAACATCCGATGGACTGGATATTGATAATCCAACGGAAAGTAATGTGGGTACTGTTCATGTCGGGCCTGTATCTAATTTTGTAGGTTATTTAAAAGTTTCTCCACTTGGTAACTATCTCGCCTTAGCATTACACGGGTCGTTAGAGCTTTTTGAACTTTTCAAGTTCGATAACACTACGGGTGTAATTTCAGATCCAATTGTAATCAAAGGTTATAAAGGTGCGTATGGAGTTGAGTTCTCTCCTGATGAATCACGATTATATTTAGGAAGAATAAGAAATCAGGCCGAAATATTTCAGATCAATTTAGAGCTTGAAAATCCCGAAGATATCATCAACTCATTAACTTCTGTTGGAGTCTCTCCATCCCATGAATTGGGAGCAATGCAGATAGGTCCTGATAAAAAAATATATGTTTCACTTGATTTCAGCAACTATCTTGGTGTGATCAATGAGCCAAACCTCCTGGGTGATGAATGCGATTTTGTCCTTAATGGCGTTTACCTGAAAGGCAGACAGGCAAGACTCGGGCTTCCTAATTTCGTTACCAGTTATTTCGCTTTGGATTTCACATACGACCCCGACTGTTACGGAGACTCCACCTGGTTCAATATTCAGTATTCGGGCAGCATAGATTCGGTACACTGGGATTTCGGCGATCCCGTTACGGGAGAAGATAACTTTTCAAACCTGGAAAATCCTTTTCATATCTTTTCTTCTCCGGGAGCATTTCTTGTTCAGGTCATAATCTATACAGGAGGAAGTGAATATTCCATTGAAAAAAATGTGGTGATATTTCCTACTCCTGTTGTTGAGCTTGGAAACGACACATCCTTATGTTCACAGAACATGCTTTTGCTGAACGCGGGCAGCGGCTTCGATTCCTACCTTTGGCAGGACGGTTCAACAGATTCAGTTTATTTTGCGGATACCTCCGGGATATACTGGGTACAGGTAACCAATATCTGTGGTACTTCTTCGGATACTATCCGGGTAACATTCGGTGATTCTTTCGACATTGACCTTGGTTCCGATACATCCTTTTGTTACGGTCAGACTGTTCTGCTTTCACCCGGAGGCGGATATTATTCTTATTACTGGCAGGACGGCAGCACAGATTCCGTATTGCTTGCGGGCAACACGGGTTATTACTGGGTACAGGTAACCGATTCAGCAGGTTGCACGGCAACAGATTCGGTCTATATTGAGGCTTATATGGAATTCAGTTTTTCACTCGGGCCTGACACTTCCAGGATTTGCGAAGGGGATTATCTTATCCTGCATGGCCCCGGAGGTTATGCATCATATACATGGCAGGACGGTTCGGGTTATCCCGACCTTATTGCAGATACTTCCGGTATCTATTGGCTGGAGGTTACCGCAGAAAACGGTTGTGCCGCCCGGGATTCCATGTTGCTTATCGTCAATAGAATACCCGTCAACTTTCTGGGAAACGATACGGTATTGTGCGAAGGGGGCTCTTTTTCTATCCATGCGCCACCCGTTTATGATAAATATATATGGCAGGACGGGTCTTCCGATTCTGTTTTCATTGCCCGTCAGGCCGGTGATTACTGGGTGTATGTTGAGGACAGCATCGGGTGCAGCGGGGTTGATACCATTTCCCTGTCTCTTTTTGAGCCCCCGCAGTTAAGCCGGAGCGGGGACACGTTGGTGTGTCCGGGTGACAGCCTTAGACTAACACCCGGAGAAGGGATGCTATATTACAAATGGAATACCGGTTCGACGGATTCAGCTATTACAGTTACCGAAGAGGGGGATTATTGGGTGGAGATGGGAACCAACTGCGGTGCTTTTACTGACAGCATCCTGGTTGATCTGTATTCAGACCCGGACTTTTCGCCGGGCCCTGACACCAACATCTGTGGGGATGAGACAATAAGGCTTTCCGCCGGCCCCGGTTTCAGGAGTTATTTATGGGGTGATGGCTCAACAGACAGCGTTCTTACGGTGCATGAACCGGGGATCTATCCGGTAGTAATAGATGATGGCCGTTGTTTGTTAAGCGGTTCGGTAAAAGTTGACAAGTGCAACCTTCTGTGGATTCCCAATGTTTTCACACCCAACAATGATGGTTACAACGATTATTTTTATGCTGTTGGGGAGAATGTGATAAAGTTTGAGATGGTCATATACAACCGCTGGGGGGTTAAAATGGCGACATTAAACAATATTGAACAAAAATGGGATGGCAGGTACAATGGCGTTTTATGCACAGACGGGGTTTATTACTATGAGGCCGTATATGAAGAAGTCGGAAGGGATGCCTTTCCTGTTAAAAGACAGGTTCACGGTTCGGTAACGCTTATTTCAGGGAGGTAATTTTACTCAACCACCCTATACCTCGCCTTCTTGGCTTTGGTCTGCCGGATGCTGGCGTTCAGTTCGTAGCCGATGAGCAGGATAATGGCATTGTAATATAGCCAGACCATTAAAATAGCAATAGAACCAAGTGAACCGTAGATAATATTATACCTGCCGAAGTTCTCAAAATAAAGTTTCAGGAGCAGTCCGCCCAAAACAAACAGAACGGTCCCCAATAGTGAACCGGGTGAAATAAACCGGTATTTGTTTTGTTTCCGGTCTTTGGGCTGGCCAAAATAATACAAGCTTGATATGGTTAGCAGCAAAAACACAAAGATCAATATCCATCGTATGGTTATCAGCCAAAAGCGGGTTACCTCACTCGTAAAGATACCCTGTTGATAAAGGACATCAATTACCAGTTTACCAAAGCCAAGTAAAGCCATAACCATAAAGATGAGTATCGAAAACCCGGTGAGCATGAAGAACGCAGTTAGTTTTTGTTTCCACCATGGCCACAGTTCACCGGCGTGGTAACTTTGTCCGAAACCTTGCAGGATGGCATCAATGCCGTTGGTAGCAAAATAAACGGTTGTAAAAAATACCAACGACAGCAAACCTGTTGACGGGCGGCTGACAATGCCGATAATGGTATTTTCTGCCAAATGATAAAGATTGGCCGGGAGCAATTCCACCATCATGTCCAGCATGTCGGCCTGGTAATTCTCAGAAGTTACAAAAGGGATGAGGGTGAACAGAAAAAGCACGAAGGGGATGAGTGCCAGAAAAAAGTTGAAGGCAATAGCTGCCGCCCGGTAAGTAATAACTCCTTTGAATAATCCGCGAAAAAAGAAAACAAGCACATCATACAACGGCATGCCGTCAAAACCGGGAAGGACAATGAACCTCAGTTTGCGGTGAAGCCACCGCTGCATGACCAGTGTAAAATACTTTATCCGTCTCGCTATTTTTTTCAAAACAATTTTCAATCAACTTATTTAATGGCCTTAAGGCTCATGTCCAGGCTTTTTATCTGATGCGTAAGTGCCCCAACCGAGATGTAATCCACACCCGATTCAGCATACTCCCTGATGTTGTCAATGGTAATGCCCCCCGAGGCTTCGGTTTCAAACTTTTTGTCAATGATCTGTACGGCCGTCAGCAGGTCGTCGGGGGTAAAATTATCCAGCATGATCCGGTGCACACCCCCCAGTTTTGTCACTTCGCGCAGTTCCTGGAAATTACGGACTTCAATCTCAATTTTCAGGTCTTTGTCATTCTCCAACAAGTAACTATGGGTATCCATTATGGCGTTTTGGATACCTCCGGCAAAATCAATATGATTGTCTTTGATCATGATCATGTCGTACAAACCGAACCGGTGGTTGTGCCCGCCGCCGATCTTTACGGCAAGTTTCTCAATTGTCCGGTTGCAGGGCGTGGTTTTGCGTGTATCCAACAGTTTGGTAGGTAATCCCTCAAGTTTTTGAACTACCTTATGGGTATAAGTTGCTATTCCACTCATCCGCTGGAGAAAATTAAGAGCAGTGCGTTCAGCCGATAAAATAGAACGGGCGCGGCCTTCAATCAAAAATATCTGATCGCCAGTACGGAGCGGATTCCCATCTCTTTTCAGTTTGGTGATTTTAATTTCGGGATCCACCTGTCTGAAAACTTCAACAGCTACATTTATCCCGGCAAGGATTCCGTTTTCCCTTGCTATCAGTTCGGCTTTGCCTTTGGCATCAGGGGGTATGGTAGCCCGTGAAGTATGGTCACCATCGCCAAGGTCTTCAGCCAGCGCCAGTTTAACGGTTTCTTCAATAGTCATTTTAGGGTTTACTTGTTTAATCAAAATTAAAAAATTATTGGTTTGAATTTCTTATGACACAGGATATTTTTACAACCGGTTAAATAATTACGATTTTTATGACCTTGACAATGGATTACTTTGTTTATTTTTGATTGAAATCTTTTGATAAAATGAACATCGTTGTTACCGGGGCCAGCCGGGGAATAGGTTATGAACTGGCAAAAAGTTTTCTTGCTGAGCAGGGTAACAGGGTTGTTGCCGTTGCACGCAACCGGACAAAGCTTGAAAGATTAAATGAAGAAATAACAGGGTTGAAGGGAAACAGCCGTCTTAACTTTTTGAGTTTTGATCTTTCACAGGAAAATTTTTCTGATATCCTTATTCCTTTTATTGTTGAAAAATTAACTAAAGTTGATGTCCTGGTCAATAATGCGGGTTTAATGATTAACAAAGAAATTACCCGGTTGTCGGATGAAGATTTTAACAGGTTGTTTAACGTAAATGTTAAGAGTGTGTTCAAATTGGTAAAAGACCTGTTACCGTATTTCGGGAGCCCGGCACATATTGTGAATATTTCGAGTATGGGCGGGGTTCAGGGCAGTGCCAAATTTAAGGGGTTGTCGCTTTACAGTGCAAGTAAAGGCGCCCTGAATGTGCTGACCGAATGTTTGGCTGAAGAATTAAAGGATAAAAATATTAAAGTGAACTCCCTGGCTCTCGGAGCCGTTCAGACTGAGATGCTTTCGGAAGCATTTCCGGGATATCGTGCCCCGATGCAGCCAACTGAGATGGCCCGGTTTATCAAAGATTTTGCTTACAACGGACATCGTTTTTTTAACGGAAAGATTTTGCCGGTTTCGGTTTCTACGCCATAACATTGTTTCTGGAATTCCTTTAGTTTTGCAGTCCAAATCAATAAAAAAAGATGAGCGGACAGGAAGTAACACATGCAGGGTGGGTTAAAAATGTTGATGAACAGGGAAAGGTGGATATTTCAATTATTGTAAATTCTTCCTGTGCTTCGTGTGAGGTCAAAGGTTCGTGCAACCTGAGCGAGATGAAGGAAAAAATCATTGAAGTTAACCAATCGCCATCCGGGCAGTTTAAAGCCGGACAGGCTGTCACGGTTGTAATGAAACAATCGCTGGGAACATGGGCTGTATTGCTTGGATATATTTTTCCTCTCCTTGTAGTGGTCATCAGCCTTTTTGTGTTTGTTGCCCTGGGTCTTGATCAGGGTTTGTCAGCCTTACTGTCAATTGGATTACTCATTCCTTATTACCTGGCCCTGTATCTCGCAAAAAATTATTTCCGCAAACGATTTACTTATACTATCCGGCCTGACTGAGGTAATTTCATTGAAATGAAATAAAAAAATACCCCAAAATGGATTTCTTATTTTCTTTTTAGTAAATTTGTTGCGAACAACAGATTTATTCACCAAAATTTTATCATTATGAAATTTTTTACCCGTTTATTTACGATGTTTTTAGCCATAGCCTTTGCAATGAGCAGCTTACAGGCTCAAAACACCTTGATGACCAAAGCCCAGGTACTGGGTTTAAAAACAACCGGCGTTCATCATCAGGCTCCCCGGTTGACCGTTGACAACTCCAGGACAATCCTCCTTGAAGAAGGATTTGACACGAACTGGCTTCCAACCGACTGGTCGGTAATCAATACCAATCCGACCAACAACTGGGAACAGAGCAATCCTGCACCCCCCGCTCCTGATTTCAACACCATTGATCCAAACAGCCTTTTTTCAGCTATGGTACCATGGATTAATGAGGATCAGGATGAATGGCTGATCAGCCCTGAGATTGATGCCGGAGGCGAAACCCCGCTTAACCTGACCTGGTATGCAGGTGTGAGTGGTCCCTGGCTTACCAGTGCTACACTTCGCTGCCTGATCTCAACAGACAATGGAACGACATGGACCGAATTGTGGAATGCAGTTGATGTGATTGACCCCAACGCCGATTGGGCATGGAACCTCGTTGCCCTTAACCTTGACGCTTATGCCGGTACACCTTTTAAAATTGCCTTTAATTACGTGGGCAATGATGGTGACCTTGCCGGTGTTGACGGTGTAAAGATAAATGCAGGATACAATTACCTGTATAAAACCAATTTTGAAGATTATTATACGGCCGGCGATATGGTTGCCCTTGATGACACCACCGGCTTTTGGACGACATGGGATAATACACCCGGTAGTGATGAAGATGCACCCGTTGTAAACACACAGTCTTCAAGTGCACCAAACTCTGCTGAAGTGGTCGGCTCAACCACTGACCTTATCTTTAAGATGGGAAATAAAACATCAGGGAAATACATGATCAACTTTAAATATTATATCGTCAGTGGAAATGGCGGCTATTTCAATATTCAGCATTATGAGGAACCGGGTATTCAGTGGGCTTTTGAAGTTTATTTCGGGGCCACCGGCGATGGATTTATGCATGCAGGCGTTCAGAACGTTGCAAACTTTACCTATACTCCGGATACCTGGATGCAGCTTTCAACGGTTGTTGACCTGGATGAGGATTCTGCTTGGTTTTATATTGATGATAACCTGATTTATAACTGGCCATTTCATTATCAGGCCAATGATACTGCGGGGGTAAATCAACTGGGTGGCATTGACTTTTATGCAGGGGCCCCAACAGGCGAAACAGCCCATTATTACCTTGACGATATGGAATTCATTGAATTGCAGGCTGGTGTAACTTCTCCTATCCTTGACATTGACGATCAGGATATTGTTGTCCTGATGGAACAGTGGGAACAAGACACGGCAACTTTTTCGATGGGGAATACAGGTCAGGAAGACCTTAATTACCAGATTGTAACTACTTATCCGCAAGAAACCAAAGCGCTTAACAAAATACCGGCAGGGATGAATCCGGAAATCCCCAAACAATTAAATTACAATTTTGTTGCCGACCCCAATCCATCGCCCGCCGTGAATAACCCTTCTGACCGTGATGTAACTCTTCATTATGATGGAGATAATACATCGGCCATCGGCTCTGCCTCAGATTACGAATGGCGTGTAGCCGCTATGTTCCCATCCGATATGGTGGCTCCTTACATCGGCATGGAAATTTACAAAGTTGAAGTTTATATTAACGAACAGCCAATTGCTACCAAACTTCAGATTTATGGTATGGGTTCATATATTACCGGTCAGCCCGGTGACCTGCTCGTCGAACAGGATTTCACGGCAACTGCCACTTCGTGGAACACCATCACACTGGATACCCCGTTGTATGTTGATGGTTCCGACCTTTGGGTTGGATACTGGGTTCAAGGTACAGGCGGTACTTACGTGCCCGGTGTGGATGGCGGCCCTCACGATCCCAATGGGGACTGGATGGCTGCCGGACCGGGATGGAGCCACTTGTCAGATAACCCCGACCTGGATTACAACTGGAACATCAGGGCTTACCTGCAGGGTGATCCCAGCATACAGTGGTTGTCAGTTGATCCCACAACCGGCACATTGGGCCAGGACGAATATACTGATGTTGATGTCATGTTGGATGCTACAAATCTGGATCCTGCCCATGCGTATAAAGCCAAACTGATTGTCAGGAACAACGATCCTGATAATTCAAGTGTAACCATTAATGTGGAAGCTGACGTAATCGTGGGCATTGATGAAAACGGAAACCAGGTTAAAGAGTACGTTGTAGCCTATCCAAACCCCGCCAAAGATTTCCTGCGTGTAACCACCAATGGTAACATTCAGCATATCCGCATACTGAACAGTGTCGGACAGATGGTGTTTGATTCCCCAATGAATAACAGCGATGCCCAAATCAACACAAGCCGGTTTGATTCGGGTATCTATTTCCTGCAGGTTGAAACCAAAAACGGCATTTCAACGCAAAAATTTATTATTGAATAAACCGGTTTCTTAATCCTTTTATAAAGCCCTGTTCTTAATAAAGAGCAGGGCTTTTTTTATCAGGCTGAAATAATCGTCGGTGAAACCTGCGGATGAGAATAAGAGAAGGAGCAGAACCCGGAAAGGGTTCAACAGCAATGTTTTAAACCACATTGAACCCATTCAGGGTTCTGGTTTGTGAAGTGATATCATCCCCCGAATTTCATTCGGGGTTATTCATTTAACCACTTCGTGGTTTAAATAATCTTTTCAGCAGACACTAAATAAGATTTCACTCCCCGCTTAAAGTTTTTATTAAATAAACCTAAATTCCTGCTTTAAGCATCCACGATTAAAGTTGTTATCAGATCAACTATAACTTCTTAACTTTACGCACTTAAAAAAAAGACATAAAAATGGAAAAAATAAAACAGTATATCGAAGAAAACAAACAACGATTTTTGGATGAATTATTTGACCTGATCCGTATCCCGTCCATCAGTTCATTGTCCGGCCACAAAGACGATATGGTCCGTACAGCCGAAAAATACAAAGAACATTTTTTAAAGGCCGGGTGCGATAAAGCCGTGGTAATACCAACAGCCGGCAACCCGGTAGTGTATGCCGAAAAAATCATTAATCAATCCCTGCCAACCGTATTGGTTTATGCCCATTACGATGTGATGCCCGTTGACCCAATGGATCTTTGGGATTCACCGCCTTTTGAACCGGAAGTCCGTAACGGAAAAATCTATGCCCGTGGTGCCGATGATGATAAAGGACAAGGGTTTATGCACGTAAAAGCTTTTGAAACGCTGGTAAAGAATAATGCCTTGCCGGTGAACGTAAAGTTTATGATTGAGGGGGAAGAGGAAATCGGATCGGTCAACCTCGGTAAATTCTGTGATGATCACAAAGACCTGTTGAAAGCTGATATTATTCTGGTTTCCGATACAGGCATGATTGCCGATGACATCCCCACAATTACAACGGGGTTGCGTGGGTTGGCCTATTGGCAGGTGGAAGTCACCGGCCCTGACCATGACCTGCATTCGGGACTGTTTGGCGGGGCAGTTGCCAACCCCATCAATATCCTGTCAAAAATGATTGCCCGGATGACAGACGAAGATAACCGGATAACCATTCCCGGCTTTTATGATAATGTGCAGGAAGCTACTGACGAAGAAAGGAAATTACTGAACAGGGCCCCTTTCGATATAGAAGAATACAAAAAGGCCATTGATGTGGATGAACTGTGGGGGGAAAAGGGTTATACGACCATCGAACGCACAGGAATACGCCCGTCATTTGACGTTTGCGGCATTTGGGGAGGTTACACCGGCGAAGGGGCAAAAACCGTCTTGCCTTCAAAGGCTTATGCCAAGATATCTTCACGGCTTGTCCCCAATCAGGATCACGGGAAAATATCGAAAATGTTTGAAGATTACTTTATAAGCATTGCACCGAAAGCCGTTCAAGTGAAGGTGGAGCCTTTGCACGGCGGACAGGCCTACGTTTGCCCGATTGATCTGCCGGCATACAAAGCCGGTGAAAAAGCACTGCTTAAAGTGTTTGGCAAACAGGCCATCCCCATGCGCAGTGGAGGAAGTATTCCGATTATTTCCACTTTTGAAGAAAAACTGGGAGTTAAATCATTGCTGATGGGATTTGGGTTGGAATCGGATGCCATTCATTCACCCAATGAAAATTATCCGCTGAAGAATTTCTATAACGGTATTGAAGCCATCACCTGGTTCTATCATTATTTTTCCAAAGAAATGGAAGCATAATCGGAATACTTGACCCGGCGGGTGCAAGGCCACCCGCCGGGTCGGAAAATGAAGGCCCTCTCCCGGCGGGTAGTTTTATTCCCGCCGGGTGGAAAAAGAAAAAACCACTAACCTTTAGCATGTCCATATAATTAATTTTCCCAATCTTTTTATCAATTATCTTTGTCGCCATCTGACAATGTCCATGAAAAGGTTTTTCTTTTTAATATTATCCATATTGTTCAGTATCTCGCTGTCAGCCCAGTTGGATGCCGGTGATGACCAGTACATCTGCAAAGGCGATATTGCACAACTGAATGCTACAGGCGCCTCGAATTATCACTGGACATCCATTCCTCCCGATCCAACGCTGAGCAATCCTGACATTCCAAATCCTACCGTACAACCCGACACCACCACCATGTATATTGTATCATCAATAGATACAGGTATGAACCGCGTACCCAACGGCGATTTTGAGTTGGGCAACACCGGATTTACCAGTGAATATATTTACAACCCGGTGAGTCTTTGGAACCCGGGCACTTATGCCGTCGTCAGCGATGCCCACTCGGTGCATCCAAATTTCTTTTGCAACGCAGACCATACCACAGGCAACGGACTGATGATGTGCGTGAACGGGGCAACAACTTCCAATACCATTGTGTGGAGCGTAACTGTTGACAGCATAAACCCCAATACGGAATATCAGCTTTCGGCATGGGTATCAAGCCTTTCCCCCTTGATTGTAGCAGTTTTGCAGTTTAAAATTAACGGGGTACAGGTAGGACAACCATTAACCGCCAATCTGTTTACCTGTACCTGGAAACCATTTTCTGAAACCTGGGATTCAGGTGACGATACGGTGGCCACCATCACCATCATTGACCAGAATACGGCCGACAACCTCAACGACTTTGCTCTGGATGATATTTCGCTCAATGAAATTATTGTTCAATACGATACGGTGATGGTTTATGTAACTGATCCACCAACTTCCACATTTGATTTACCCGGCGGACTTTGCTCTGCCGACACGGCTACGGTTACTTACACGGGAAACGGAGCCGATACAGCGGAATATCACTGGGATTTTGACGGGGGGACGATAATCATTGGAAGCGGACAGGGGCCTTATCGCATTTATTGGCCGGCGCCGGGAACAAAAAATGTCAGCCTGTGGGTGGAAGATTCCTGCGTATCCGACACCAGTACAAATTCAATCACCATTAACCAAAATCCTACGGCTTCGATTACAGCCAATGCCACATCAATACCTTATGGAACAAGTACATTTCTTCACGGCAGCATGGAAGGGGAACCCGGCCCGCTGTCATTTGACTGGCAACCGTCCGATTCTTTAATTGACCCGTCATCCCTCAACCCCGAAACAATACTGCTGGAAGCCACCACCACTTTTTGGTTTACCGTAACTGATGAAAGCAGTCTTTGTCCGGCAACCGATTCAATAACGATAACCGTTACCGGCGGGCCATTGATGATCACCGGGATGACAGTTTCCCCCGATACAATATGCGAAGGGGAAAGCACGGATATTCAGTTGTTTGTTTCGGGGGGATCAGAAAATTATACAGCAACCTGGACTTCCAACCCGCCCGGGTTTAATCATGAAGGTCCGGAGATGTCCGTTACTGTTTCCCCGTCTGCCACGACGACTTATATTGTGAGTGTAAATGACGGTTTCAATACCACCCCGGAAGATTCGGTACAAATCATCGTCTTGTCACAGGTCGTAATCTCAGGACAACCTGCAGACGTTCAGGTAGCTCCGGGTCAACAGGCAACTTTTTCCGTTACCGCTCAAAATGTGCAAACCTACCGGTGGCAGTACAGCCCCGATAACGGAACCACCTGGACAGACCTGGCGGATGATGCTGCTTTTACCGGAACATCTACCAGCCAATTGATCATAAATCCCACAACATCGGAAATGAATAACTGGTTATTCCGTTGTCTGCTTTCGGGAAGATGTGACCCGCAGATTACGGACAGTGCCTTGCTTATCATTACACAGTCGCCGGATTTTATCAGCGGCCTGCAGGATGTTGAAGCCTGTGAAGAATCAGGTTTTGAATTACCTTATCATGTATCCGGTTTTTTTCAGGTCACCGGCCTTCAGCTTGTTTTGCAATTCAATGACCAGCAATTAAGTTTTGCCGGTTTATCTGAGGTAGTCCCTGAACTGTCACAGGATATTCAGTTCAGTTCGAACGGAAACCGGATTCAGATCAACTGGAGTTCTCAGTCTCCCGTTACCTTCAATACCGGAACAGCTTTTAAACTTGATTTTACAGCACTTGCCGGCAGTACATCCCAACTTACGTGGGTTGTTGATGAATGTTGGGTAACCAACAACATGAGCAGTTCCCCTTCGATGATATTTACAGATGCTTCCGTTCTGGTCAACCCGCTTTCCCGGGCACCATTATCCGTAACGGCTGATCCTGACTCATTGAGTATCACCGATCAGGTTGACATCATTTTAAGTACAGAAGGCGGTTCGGGTGACAATCTGATATGGACTACCGGCAGTTGCAGTGGTGAGGAAACCGGACGGGGAACTCCTTTAAAAATTATCCGTCCTGATGAAACCACAACCTATTTTGCCAAATGGAAAAATTTATGTGGGGAGAGTGAATGCCGGGAAGTAACGGTTGTTGTTGCGGGTGAATTTGATATTTACGTCCCCAATGCGTTTTCCCCTGATGGTGACGGGCTGAATGATGAATTCAACATGGTCAGCCCTGCCATGCTCTACTCATACAGGTTAGAGATATTCAACCGGTGGGGACAACAGATTTTTGAAACATCAGACCAGAACCGCGGCTGGGACGGAACATACAAAGGGAAGAAAAGTCCGGCCGGGGTTTACGTCTGGAAAATAACCTTTCAGTTGACAAAGGAAGGGTCGGGAAGCGGACCTCAAAGAAAATCAGGGACTGTGATGATGGTTGAGTAATGACCTCAAATTCTCGGCCGTTTTTTCCGGGACCCTCTTTTTCCATCTCCGGTGTATTCGGTTTTTTTGGGCTTGGCTAAACCGGTTTTCCCGGTTCTGCGGGCGTCACGTTTTTCTTTAAAGCCTGCATCATCTTTATCCTTCCAGCCGGAATCACTTTTAATCTTCAGGTCGGGCTTGCTTTTATACTCCGTTTTTCCTGCTTTCGGCTTACTGAATTTCCCGGGATTATGGCTTCTTTCTTTATCTTTCCAACGGTTTTCATGTTGTCTGCTTTCCGGGTCCTTTTTTGCTTTTTTGCTTCCTTCGTAAATTTCAAATTTCAAAAACCGGCTTTCCAGCGGTCCGTTATACAATTCAATTCTTGCTGTCGGCCTCAGACCGATAAATCTGGCAGCCTCCATATTTGAGGTAATAATCCAGGCTTCAAAACCGGAAAAGTTCTGTTTCAATACATCACCGATACCCCGGTATAAATCAATAATCCCGCCATTTTCTTCCATACGTTCGCCATAAGGCGGGTTAAACACCAGTATACCTTTGTTGGTTTTTGGTTTGAGGCTGTCGAAATAGTCATTCTTTACTTCAATATCTTTGTGTAATCCCGCATTCCTCAGATTTTGTCTCGTGATGCCGACAGCCTTAGCCGAGCGGTCGGAGGCAAAGATGCTGCAATCGGCTTCTTTGATTTTCAGGTCGGCTTCATTTTTAATCTGTTCCCACAAATCCCTGTTATAATCAGCCCAGTTCATAAAGGCAAAATTTTTGCGGTAATAGCCTGCCGGGATATCCTGGGCTATCATGGCTGCTTCGATGGGGATGGTGCCCGATCCGCACATGGGATCATAAAAATCTTTTTCCCCTTGCCAGCCCGTGAGTTTGATCATGCCGGCAGCCAGTACTTCACTGATGGGTGCTTTATCGGCTGCAATGCGATATCCCCTTTTATGAAGTGACTCGCCGGAACCATCAAGCGAGATCGTGCATACATCATGGCTGATGTGTACATCAATGAAAATATCGGCTTCTGTTCTGCCAACCCAGGGGCGTTTGCCTGTTTTTTCCCTGAAACGATCCACAATGGCATCTTTGGTCTTGAGGGCAACATAGTGCGAATGGTTGAGTTGGGAATGAAAAACATTGGCACTGACATTAAAAGTCTGGTCAATCCTGAAAACATCCGGCCACTCAATTTTCATGGCCCCGGCATAGAGATCCTGATCGTCGTTAACGGTAAAAGATGCAATGGGTTTCAGGATCCGTAAAGCGGTCCGGCATAAATAGTTGGCTTTAACCATAATTTCCACATTGCCCTGAAAACTTACGCCACGGTTGATAATCTGGATATTAAGAGCGCCGATATCTTTTAATTCCCCGGCCAGCACATCCTCAAGGCCGGCAAAGGTTTTAGCTGTTAAAGGAAAGGTTGTTTCGTTCTGTTCCATAGACAAAAAATCAGTGTAAAAGTAGTGTTTTAACTCATTAGCACATCAAAATAAAATTTAGCCTTCAAAAAACAATATGTGTTATTTAACAATATTTAATATCTTTATGCCCTCGTTTTTAATGCAGAGAAAAAAACAGATTATGAAAAGTTTACGAAAGCCGGTATATGTAATAGCAATTATTTTGACAGCCGTATTGTTTTCGGCCTGTTCACAAAATGTTTACCACAAGAGGAATATACGCCATGCATCCGCTTCACACATTGATCCGGTTTCTCCAAAAAAGTACCCGTTAAGGAAAAACTATATTGTCCCGGTCAAAAGGAAAGTCATTTTGGGACAGCAGAAACCCAAAATTTAAAACCGTGTAAAACCATTGGATATCAATCTTTCTAATTACTAATTCCAAATAATTTATTATTTTTGCAAACAGCCGGGCAGGTTGTTCTATCGCTTCGCGTAACGCGGGGAGGAAAGTCGGGACAACACAGAGCGCCATACTTCCTAACGGGAAGGTTTCTCGTTAAAAACGAGGAAACAGCGAGTGCCACAGAAAATAACTTCCTATGCCGGGGCAGAGGCAAGCCAGCCTTCGCTGAAGCTTCGGCAGGTAAAGGTGAAAACGTGGGGTAAGAGCCCACGCAGTGTTGTGGCGACACAGCACCGGGGTAAACCTTATGGGTTGAAAGTCCAAATAAGCCGGCACTCCCGCGTAAAGCGGGATAAGGGTTGCTCGTCCGATGCCGGCGGGTAGGACGCTAGAGCCAAGCAGTGATGTTTGGCCCAGATAAATGATAGAATCCTGCCCCGATAGCTATCGGGGCAGGGGACAGAATCCCGCTTACAGGCCTGCCCGGCTTTTTTATTTTACCCTCCTTATATTAATCTCCTTTTTTTGCCGTTACATAAACAATTGAGTTTTTAATAAGATTCAAAATAAGCGACAACCAGCCGGCAATGGACAACTACTTTCACCTTTCAGATTATTTTCAAGGCAACATGAATAAAAAGGCCATAAGTTTTATTTTCTTTATCCTGTTTATTTTAACGGCATACCCTTCTTTTCCGCAGGAAAGCCTGATCAGTGCGCCGCCACAACGTACTTACAACGAAGCTGTCAACCTGTTTGAGCAGAAAAATTATGTTTCGTCTCAAACCATGTTTGAAAAATTTAAACAGGAAATCAATGACCCTTCAAATGCATTTTATGAAGATGCTTCATATTATCAGGTGATCTGTGCGGTAAACCTCAAAAGTAAAGATGCTTTCAAAAAAGCCGGCGATTTTGAAGCTGCTTATCCCGAAAGCGGCTGGATGCCTGCCATACGGTTTGAATTGGGAAAAATGTATTTTCAAAAACGGAAATACAAAGAGGCGTTGAAAGCATTCAAAGACGTATCGCCTAAAAAATTAAATAAAGAACAACGGACGGAGTATTATTATAAAACAGGATACTGCGAGTTGCAGGCCGACCGGCTGGATGCGGCCGCCGCTTCATTTTCAAAAGTTACCGGGACCAAAAGCCGTTATGCACAACCGGCAACTTATTATTCGGCATACATTCTTTATAAAAACGGGGATTATCAAAAGGCCCTGCGACAATTCAACACCTTAACCAACAGCAGGAGGTACGGCAAATATGTTTCAATATATATCCTCCAGATTTATTACGAGCTGGGTGAAAATCAAAAAGTGGTTGATGAGGGAACCGTCAAGATGAAAACAACTGACCGGAAGTCCAAAGGACTGATGGCCGGACTGGTTGCCAATGCCTTATACAACCTGAACGATTACACAAAGGCCCTTGAGTATTTTACCCTCTATGAAAATTCGGCACGAAAGTCACTAAGTCCGGAAGAACAATACCGGATTGGGATATGTAAATTTTACGGACAAAAATACAAAGCGGCTATTAACAACTTCCAGCAGGCAAGCAAGCAGAATGAGGAATTTGTCCAGAATGCCTGGTATTATCTGGGATTTTGTTATTTGAACACCAACGAGCCCAAATTTGCTCAAAGTGCCTTTTTAAAAGCCTACCAACAGGGGAACGATAAATCGCTGGCCACCGATGCGTTGTACAATTACGTAAAAGTTACCCTGAAACTGGGTGGCGACCCTTACAATGACCCGGTGAAGATAGTTCAGGGTTTCATCACACAAAACCCTGACGACTTACGAATTGGCGAAGCTTATGATTTACTTGCCCGGCTGTATGTAACTTCAAAAAATTACAAAGAGGCCCTTCAATCCATCGAACAGACACGTAACCCCAATCCGAAGCTAAAAGAAATTTACCAAAAACTGGCCTACAGCCAGGCCACCGAATATTTTAACCGTGCGGCTTACACCGATGCCATTTCGTTTTTTGAAAAATCTTTAAAGTACACCCCTGATAAAACCCTGGAAGCACAAAGCATCTATTGGATGGGTGACGCTTTTTACCACAAAAAACAATATCGCGATGCACAGGGCCTGTTTGCCAGATTCCTGAAACGGCCTGCTGTCAAAAATTCAGGACTTTATGCATTGGGATTGTACAGTTTTGCTTACACTTCCTTTAACCTGAAACAGTACAGCCGTGCGGTTGATTATTTTACCCGGTTTCTCAGGCTGTCCAATCCCCCGCCAAACCTTGTGACCGATGCAAACCTTCGGCTGGCTGATAGTTATTTTATCTCGAAAAATTATGTCCGGGCCCTTGTCTGGTATAATAAAGTCATCAACAACAATTCACGCCATACTGATTATGCACTGTATCAAAAAGCTTCCTGTTATGGTGCCGAAGGTGAATTCGGAAAAAAGGTAAATACACTGAAAACAATGGTGCAACAGTACATGTCTTCAACATTATATGATGACGCACTTTTTGAGATTGCTTCCACAAGCCTCATTCTCAACGACCAGCGTAGTGCCATCGTCTATTTTGATAAGCTGGTCAAAGAGAAGCCCAACAGCAGCCTGGCAAAAAAAGCACTGTTGAAAATGGGGTTTGTATATTACAACAACGACCAGAACGACAGGGCGGTTCAAACCCTTAAAAAAGTAATTGATAAATATCCGGCCTCAATGGAAGCCAAAGAGGCGCTAAAAACCCTTCAGAATATCTACATGGATATGGGCAAAGTGAACGAATATTTTGCCTACACCCGCAACCTTGACTTTGTGCAGGTTTCCACCGGCGAACAGGATTCGCTGACGTTTGTTTCGGGTGAAAACTTCTATATGAACGACAACTGCAACCGTGCCATTCCGGCATTGAAAGGCTACATTCAAAAATATCCACAGGGAGGCTTTATTCTTAAGGCATACCATTATCTTTCCGATTGTTTCGGGAAGCAGGGCGACAAAGATTCAGCGATGGTTTATTATGAAAAGATCATCGAATTTCCCGATAACCCTTATACTGAAAAAGCTTTGCTGAAAGCAGCCAGATCTATGTATGATAAAAAAGATTTTGCAAAAGCTTATGAATATTATTCAAGGCTGGGAAACAAAACCGAAAACACGGGGATGCTGCTTGAAGCCAACGATGGGGCCATGCGCAGCGCTTATCTTCTGGGTGATCTGCAATATGCTGAAAATTATGCACAACGGCTGCTGAAAACCGAAAACGTGACGGAGGAGCAAATAATCTATGCCCATTATATCCTGGCTAAAACCGCCCTGCAACAGGGCAATCAGGAGAAAGCCATGCAGGAATTTGAAATAACCGACAAGCTGACAACCGGGGAGCAGGGTGCCGAAGCCAAATACCAGATGGCGCTGATCAATTTCAACAATAAAAAACCGGATGAGGCCGAGAAGCTGATCTATCAGTTGCCTGAACAATATGCCGATTACGATTACTGGATTGCGAAGGGGTTTATCCTTTTGGCTGATATTTATGTGGCACATGGCAATAATTTCCAGGCAGAGCAAACCCTGCAAAGCGTTATTGATAATTACCCCGGTGAAGATTTGAAAAAAACGGCCCGTGACAAACTGGATAAAATCAAACAGGCAGGCGATGAAAAAAATCCCGATAATAAACAGCCTAAAACATCAGGAAAATGAAAGTCATAATTCATAAGCTCACCATCCGTGACAACTCATTAAAAATGATTGGGTTGCTTGCGTTCCTCATAGTACCCACTGTTTTTTCTTTTGGCCAGGGCAGCCACAACGAACAGGTAACCATTGTTGGAACTTATGATCCGTCCATCAATCAAGCTTTTAAGATCAACACCAAGCCCACAATGCCGGAATTTAAATTTCAAACAAGCCGGTTCGATTTCCAACCGCTCAGTATTCAACAACCGACAAAAATCAACATCCAAACCCTCAAGCCGGTTGTTGTGAGAGTGGACCGCAAGGAACCGGTTTACAACAATTACCTGAAAGCCGGTTTCGGTAGCTGGATCACACCCATGATTGATTTTGTTCACGGTAGCAGCAAACAGGGAAATCACAGCCTCAACATCCGGCTGTTCCATATTTCTTCCTATAAAAACATTCCGGACTATTCGCCCAGCCCGTGTTCAAATACACTGGCAGCCATCGGTTATGATAAAACTTCAGGGAAAACCATCATTTCACTGGGCGCAAAATATGAAATGAATACCAACCGCTATTATGGATTTAACCCCGAAACTTATCCAAATGTTAACACGGACAGCCTGAAACAGATGTTTAACCTGGTGAAAGGCAATATCGGTTTTAAAAGCAATAACAAAAAAGAGGGGAAATTTGAATATGATGTCAACCTGTCTTCCTATTATTATTTCGACCGTTACAAAACCAATGAAACGGACATAAATCTTGACTATAACCTGGCCAAACCTTTTGACGTTACGCGCAAGCTCGACTATCAAAAACTCGGGATTGAAGGAACCTTGGGATACAGCATCAACAAAGATTCCACTGACCGGTTTTCTAACATACTGGCAACAGTAATCCCCTATTTCAAAGCTAAATATGGAATTATCAGTTTTAAAGCAGGATTGAATTTTACTTACCTGAACTGGGACAAAGGGCATTTTTATTTTTATCCCGTCCTGGATGTGAATGTCACCCTCATTAAAGAAAGTCTGACCCTGTATGCCGGTATGGATGGCGGGGCAGTAAAAAACTCATATCTTAAGATGAGTACTGAAAATCCCTGGGTTACTTCGGTTGTCCCTGTTTCCTGGCAGAACAACCAGTTCAATGTGTATGGCGGAATCAGGGGCAACATTGCCCGGTCGTTTGGTTTTAACCTGAAAGCCGGATGGCTGAAATTTAAGAACATGCCTTTCTTTGTCAATATCGGCGATATCAGGATAGAACCAATCAACAAATTTACCGTTGAATTTGATAACGGGTCAGTATTTACATTTTCAGGAGAGTTTACTTACACCTTAAAAGATAATTTAAAGCTTTGGCTTTCGGGGGAATACAACAGCTATTCCCTTGATTCATTGTTGGAACCCTGGCACAAACCGTTATCAAAATTGTCTTTTGGCGGTTCTTACCTTATTGCCAAAAAAGTTTTTATCTGGACCGAACTTTTCAGTTACGGAAAACGGTATGCTGTGATCAATACGCCAAAACCACCCTGGGAACTGACACTGGATGGTTTTTTTGACATCAACCTGGGGGTGACTTATTTCATCACCAAAGATCTGTCCATTTTCCTGAACGGCAACAACCTGTTGAATTGGAATTACGCACGTTATTTCTATTACCCTGTCCAGGGGTTGGAAATTATGGGAGGAATTGGGTTTAGGTTTTAGCGTACTTTATCTTTTTTTCCTGCTGTTTAGGATTTGAAATCAGAAAATGACGGGACAATTGAATTACAAAAATTGCCCTGATTACTCCCTAAAGTCTAAACTCTCTTTCTGTTGTTGGTGTCCTCCAACAACCTGATGGGGACACCAACCGGGATGGTCCTCTAACTCAAAAACTCCCGGCTAAGTGATATCTGGTTTCCCTCTCAATCCGGATAAGCAATCCGGACATGATGGATGTTCAGCATTTTTTTCTTCAGCACTTTTTTTACAATGTTGATCTCTTTGAGCGAGATATCCGCATTGATCAATTGATTGTCTTTCATCAACGATTCCACAATATTGTCCACCAGGTCGTTAATCTTTTGTTCATCGGGTTCATTGATGCTCCGTGAAGCGGCTTCTACCGAGTCAGCCATCATCACAACGGCGGTTTCCCGCGAAAAAGGAATGGGTCCGTGGTATAAAAACTCCGACTGGTCAACTTCCATCCCCGGATTCACTTTTTTCTCAAGACGATAAAAATATTCGACCCTCCGTGTTCCGTGGTGTGTTCGTATAAAATCAATGATAGGCTCAGGCAGCCTGGCTTTCCGGGCCATCTCAATGCCTTTGATCACATGGCTGATAATGATGCGGGCACTCTCTTCAAATGTCAACTCATCATGTGGGTTATATCCTGCAGACTGGTTCTCAATAAAATAAAGCGGGTTGCCCATTTTTCCGATATCATGATACAAGGCACCTGTACGTGCCAGCAGCGCATCCCCGCCAATGGCATGTAATGCTTCGGAGGCGAGGTTGGAAACCTGTAAAGAGTGTTGAAAGGTACCCGGGGCTTTTATTGACAGGTCACGCAAGAGCGGATTGTTGGTGTTCGACAACTCAAGTAAGGAGAGGTTCGTCAATACACCAAATAATTTTTCGTAAACAAAAATAATGGGGAATGCCAGCAACAGCAAAATAGAACTACCGGCAAGATAGGAAGTCATATCCCATGAAAAACTTTCAAGTGAACCTTCCTGTAAGAGTAACATACTGACATAAACAGCCATATAAGTAAGGAAAACAACGAGCGAGGCCCTGAAAAGATCGGAGCGTTTTGACAATTTCTGAACAGCAAAAACAGCCATCAGGCCTGCGGTAAACTGAGTATAAAAAAACACAAAACTGTTGGGGGCATAAAATCCCAGGATCAGTACAGTGATCAGGTGCACAATAATGGCGATGCCGGCATCAAGGAAGGCAACGATTACAATCGGCAAAATAGCGAAAGGTATCATATAAGTCCATTGCGGAAAGTTCCCGAAAATAAAATGAGTGATCACAATGAGCAAAATCTGCGTCATCAGTATAATGAGAATATTTTTCACCGAATCGTAGAAACGCCTTTTATAAATAAACAGGAAAAGAAACTGAATGACAAACAACAGGGTGATCAATAAGATCATTCCCGAAATAATCATCCTGCGTGCTTCGGATGTGCCCAGTTCCTGTTCATATTCGCTTTTCAGCGACGACAATATCTGGTATTTTTTAGGTGTTACCACCTCACCGGTAGATATGATGAGCTCCCCTCTTTGAATCAGTCCCTGCACCCGCATAATGTGGCTAAGTAACTCCTTCATCCCGTCTTTACTTCGTTTTTCGTCATAAATCACGTTTTGCACCAGCGACCGGGTAAGCACATTGCTTAAAAAAGCACTGTCTTCACCATCAAATCCTTTGAGCTTATTTTGGATATAATCGTTGGCTGTCCGCACACTGAACAGTTTTCCCAGGTCTGTTTTAGTCACTTCATTGCCTTTGATCAGGTTGATTTTAGATGTGCTCGTCTTACCATCAAGTACGGGATCATAACGGACGACCCCCTTTTCTTCGATTTGATCATAAATCTTTTTTGCAATCCGGGCATACTTTATTGAATCTTTTTGACGGTTATTCCCAAGATGCATGATCCATTGTTCACTAAACAATTTGTTAAAATCGTTTTTTTTATTTTTTGCCAGGTCATCATAATATCTGAAATAGGGTACGAAATTGTCAAGTAACTGTTTACGTTCCTCTTCCATTTGTTTTTCAGTCTTCAGGATTGGAAAATCAAAAGGGGCAATCAGATCATTATGGCTCCAGGGTTTGCCGAGTTGAAATTCATAACGGAAAAAACTTTCTTTCGGGCTAACCCAAATAACAATGGCGATAGCAATAAGAAATAGAAATACTTTTATAATTTCGTAATAATATTGTTGAAGTTTTGAAAGGATATTTCTCATTTGGTATTAATTTGCAGCACAAATGTAGTTAAAAAGCATAATTACAACGCTATGAAATACGGTATCTGTATGCAATCCCTTGTCCCCGTGCGGTTTCAGCCCGGCGATAAACAGGAAATGATAAACCAGTTGCTGTTTGGTGACCAGGTATTCATCAAAGGGCAGGTGAAAGAATGGGTTTTGGTTCAAACGCTTGATGATGAATATGAAGGATGGGTTGACCGGAAACAGGTTGAAATCATCTCAAAAGAAGAATTCAATGAATTATTGAATGCCGATGATTTCTTTTCACTGGAACTTGCCTCACATGTTTCATCGGAAGACGGGCAAACAAACCTTATGTTTACTCTGGGTGCCAGGCTGCCCGGATATAATCTCAACCGTTTTCAGGTAAACGGTAATGTTTTTTTGTTTCCCGGTGATACCTGCTCAAACCGCGAAAACGCTTCCCCCGGACATATTTTGCTGTATGCGGAAAAATACCTGAATGCCCCCTATCTGTGGGGTGGGCGTTCACCCTTTGGCATTGACTGCTCGGGGTTGGTGCAAATGGTTTTTAAAATGGGGGGAGTGTTGCTTCCCCGCGATTCATCACAACAAGTGAACATGGGCAGTCCCGTTAATTTTATCCATGAAGCACAACCCGGCGACCTGGCTTTTTTTGGAGAAGAAGAAGGAGACATTACACACGTGGGCATCATCACCGGAAATGGCTCGATCATACACGCATCAGGCAAAGTAAGGGTTGACCACATTGACCACCAGGGCATTTTCAATGCAATTGAAAACAAATATACCCACCACTTGCGGGTTATCAAACACATCCTGACCTGACAGATATTTCTTTTTTCTGCATTGACTTTACCTGTGTATCACAGAACCGGTTAAGAAGGAAATTTGTTTATATCGTTTTAATATCACCATTTGGCATAATTTCTGATAATACATCCTCCATTATTAATTTTAAAAAATAAGAAAAATGGTCTTACCAACAAATTTAAAACACGTTGCCACAATTGAGGAATATAACGACATTCTTAAGAACAACGAAAATGTCATGATCTGCTGCGGGCGTATGGGACCCATGTGTGTACCGGTTTATGATGTCATGGAAGAATTGCAGGAAGAATATTCTCATGTTGAATTCCGGGATATGCTTTTTGATAATCCTCACGCACAAATCATCAGAAGTTTGCCCGAAGCACGCGGCTTTATGGGATTGCCATTTACCATTTATTATAAAAACGGGAAAGTGGTTGCTGCTACAAGCAGTATTCAAAACCGGGAGCAGATTACTGAAATATTGGACAGGGAGTTTAACTAAAAAAAAACGATATTGAACATCAGTCCAACCTGACAGAGTTTCATAAACGGAAGAACTGTCAGGCCGTGCATCATTTACAAATCGTAATGGAACAAAAAAAATATGACGTTATCATTCTGGGGGGCGGGCCTGCCGGGCTGACGGCGGGTATTTACCTGGCCAGAGGAAAAGCAAAAACCCTTATTCTGGATACGGCAACCATTGGGGGGCAGATGATCCTGACTTACCAGATAGCCAATTACCCAGGCGTGGAAAAAATCAGCGGTTACCAGTTGTCGGCCATCATGAAGAAACAGGCCACAACGTTTGGTTGTGAAATCGTATCCAACATTAAAATCAATTCTTTGGGACTTGACAGTCCGGTAAAAAAAGTGACTGTCAACAATAAGATAACCTATACCGCCCCGGCAGTTATTATTGCCACCGGGGGCAGGTCGCGCATGTTGAATGTGCCGGGGGAACCTGAGTTCAAAGGGCGCGGCATTTCCTATTGTGCCACCTGCGACGGCGACTTTTTTCAGGATAAGGAAATTATTGTGGTGGGTGGCGGAAACTCGGCACTGGAAGAAGCGGTTGCCCTTACAAAATATGCCGGTAAAATTACCATTGTCCACGAGTTCGATCATTTCCAGGCCTTTGAACATGCGGTAACGGAAGCAAAAAACAATCCCAAAATCAGTTTCATCATGGAATCGCATATTGTTGAGTTCCTCGGTGATGAAAGCCTCAAAGCTGTTAAAATCAAAAACCTGAAAACCGGAAAAATCAATAAAATGAACACGGATGGTGCATTTATCTTTGTTGGCTACGAAGCCAATACGCATCAACTGAAAGATACAGGCCTTGAACTGAACAAATGGCAAGAAGTAGTGGCTGACGAAAATATGAATACCAACCTCAAAGGCGTAGTTGTTGCCGGCGACTCCCGGGCAAAAAGATACCGCCAGGTAACCACTGCCGTAGCGGATGGGACAATTGCCGCATTATCGGTACTTGAATATTTGAATTCTTAAAACAGAACCAGTCTAAATTTCATTTTTCGCTTTTTTAATCCCTAAATAAAATAATTTTGCACCGCATTTTCTTCGGGGCAGGGTGCCTTGTCAAAGCAAAAGCGCAGACAGGAATTCCCGACCGGCGGTATAGCCCGCGACTCCCGCGTTATGCGGGACTGATCCGGTGAAATTCCGGGGCCGACAGTAACAGTCTGGATGGTAGAAGAAATGTGATCATGCCGGAACCGGTACAAATCCGGTTTTTGGGATATGCTATTGCACATCTTAAAAGCTGTATTCCGTTTCCTCTTTGTGATATTTCATATCGCCCCGGATACTATGCGGGGTTCTTTTATGAAATTTAAATTTTACAGATCATGAAGAGGTTTCTTTTAATTTCAAACTTTTTAATGTTCATCATTCCGTTTGCCTTTTCGCAAACTGTTATTTCGGGGAAGTTGATTGATGCCGGCAACCGAAAACCGTTACCTGGAGTCCATATCATACTGTCCGATAGCCAAACTGGCACAGTAAGCAATGCCGAAGGACAATTTTTAATAACAACAAATCACGACAAAGGATGGCTCAGGTTCCGTGCGATGGGATACAAAACGTCGGCTCTCCCATATAAAATTAAAGGAACTGAAAATAACCTGGGCACTATCCCGCTTCAGCGGGAAGCAATTAACCTAAATGAGATTACGGTATCTGCCGGTTTGGTTAAAGATGCTGAAACCCCGGTTACTGTCTCAACCGTCAGTGCCAGGACAATACACAACGAGTTGGGCGACCGGTCATTGCCTTTTTCACTCAATCATATTCCGGGTGTTTATACCGTGAGGGCCGGCGGGGGTAGTGGCGATGCCGGGATGAGCATCAGGGGGTTCGACCAGGCCAATGTGGCCGTACTGCTGGATGGTGTCCCCATCAATGGCGTTGAAAACGGTTCGGTTTACTGGAGCAACTGGCTGGGGCTGGCTTCGGCAGCAGCAGAGATACAAGTACAAAAAGGGCCCGGCTTTGCCAACGCAGCGGTGAATTCAGTGGGAGGAAGTGTCAACATCATCACCGAACCGGCAAGCAAAACATCGGGCGGGTCGGTAAGTTATCAGGTAACAAGCTATGGCAACCGGCTTGCCTTGCTCACACTGAACAGCGGCAAAATGAAAAACGGATGGAGCATTTCGATGATGGGTTCATACAGCACAGGGCCCGGGTATATTGACGCCACTTATGTAAGGGGATGGTCTTATTACCTGGCGCTGAGCAAACAAATCAACAAAAAGAACAAGCTGACCCTTACCCTGCTGGGTGCGCCGCAACGTCACGGTCAGCGAACACTCAAACTATCCGACAAAGAATACCTCGCACATGGCAACCTTTATAATAAAGACTGGGGCAGCTATAACGGGAAAATCAACAATGCTTCCGAAAATTTCTATCACCGGCCTTTCCTCGGCATCAACCATTATCTTACCCTTGACAAGAACAAAAAACTGGCGACTTCCATTTACCTGATATTGGGCAGCGGCGGTGGTAAGTGGTCGGAAAGCTTTAACTATGCCCCGTCAATTTTTTCTTACCGCAACGAATCGGGTCAAATTGACTGGCCGGCTATTTATCATAACAATGCAACCCACCCGGGACAATATGTTCTGAACACAGGCGATACGGTAAGCGGTTATTCCATGAATGTACAAACTCATTTTCTGGCCAGCCACATCGAAACAGGATTGTTGTCAACGTATCAGCAGCAGATCAACGATCATTTTAAGTTTGTGGCGGGCATCCATTACCGGTATTTCAATTCTTTCCTTCGTGAGCAGATCATTGATTTGCTGGGCGGCAAATTTTATATTGATGATTATGCCTGGGCTGTGGATGGCGATGCAGGCAGGAATGAGGTGAAAACGGTTGGCGATATTATCAAGGTCAACAACAATTCAATCATCAATTTTATCAATGCTTATGCGCAGATGCTTTACAGTGGGAACAGCTTCAATGCCTATCTTTCGGTAAACGGCAACAACAACTGGTATCAAAGGGTTGACCGTTATAACTATGTTACCGATACCAAGAGTGCAACGATTATACTGCCGGGTTTTGATGTGCGTGGCGGAATAAGTTTTCAACCCGCCGGACAACATATTGTATATGCCAATGGAGCTTTTATTTCCAAAGCACCTTATTTTAAATATGTTTTCGGAAATTTCAACAACCGGCCGGTCATCAACCTGAAAAATGAACAGATCAGTACGGTGGAAGCGGGTTACCGGTTTAAATCCCCTAAATGGGTTCTCAACCTGAGCGCTTATTATACTTTATGGTCAAACGTATCCCTGTTGTCGGACGAATACGTTCAACTGGAAAGCAACCTTCAGACAAGGGCATTGATCAACGGGTTAAATGCAGTGCACCAGGGCATTGAGCTTGAGGCCAAAGCAAACCTGAGCAGGAACTTTAAGCTGGGTGCTTTCATGACGCTGGGCGATTACCGGTGGAAGAACAATGTGGAAGCCACGCTTTTCAACAATGAGAATATTGCAGTTGATACAATCCATGTTTACGTGAAAAATATCTATGTCGGCGGGACGGCACAACAGCAATTCGGCTTAAACACCGAATTCAGGCTATTGAACTTTTTCAATGTGAGGGCAGAATGGGTGTATTTCAATAAAATATTCGCCGGGTTCTCTCCAACCATCCGCAGAAACTCCGAAGATACAGACCAGCCATACCAAATCCCCGGATACCAAACGTTGAATGTTTATATCAGTATCCCTTTTAAATTCTTTAAAACGCCGGGGCTGGTTCAGATAAACGGTTTCAACCTGTTAAACAGTAATTTTATTGAATGGGGCGAGGACGGTGCAAACCATCAATTGAATACATTCAGGGGATTTTGGTCTTTCGGGCGCACTTTCGATTTTATGTTGCGTCTCTATTTTTAACCTTTTTCGTGTATAAAATGAAAAAAGTCAAGTAATCTTCTTTAGAATGCGTAAAAATTATGAACGCCGGAAAGATTATAAATTACTGAAATACTTTAGCTTGTTTAAATTGTTTGTTTCATGCCTGCTAATTGTTAACAATTTTTTAATACATGTATTTTGGTAAATATATACATTTACTTTCCCTTTGTAACCGACAATTAATATAAATCAATAATTTAAAAAATGCTTATGAAACGAAAAAATTTACTCTTAACCTTTTTGGTTATTTTAGTCATTAACGGAACGGCCTTTGCACAGGGAATTGTCCGCGGAGTCGTTCAGGATGTGAACACAAACGAAACATTGATTGGTGCCACCGTAGTGATAAAGGGGACAACAATTGGTGTAACCACGAACCTCGACGGAAGTTTTCTGTTGATTGCACCCGAAGGCGAACATACCCTCATTGTCAGCTATGTGGGTTACGAAAAACAAGACATTGATGTAACCGTAAAAGACGGTGCTACCTACAATGTGGGAACCATTTTAATGCAGTCGAGCGCCATCGGCCTTGATGAAGTCAATGTACTGGCATCTGTGGCCGTTGACCGTCAAACCCCGGTTGCAGTGAGCACGGTCAGCGCCAAGACCATCCAGGAGAACCTGGGCAGCCAGGAGTTTCCGGAAGTGATGAATTATACACCCAACGTATATGCCACAAAAAGCGGTGGCGGATTTGGGGATGCAAGGATAAACGTCCGTGGTTTCGACCAAAGGAATGTCGCTGTAATGATCAATGGTATCCCGGTAAACGATATGGAAAACGGCTGGGTTTACTGGTCAAACTGGGCCGGACTGGGTGATGCAACACGCTCAATCCAAATCCAACGTGGATTAGGTGCATCAAAATTAGCCATCAATTCTGTTGGCGGCACCATCAACATCATCACCAAAACAACGGATATGAACAAAGGCGGTTCGGTAGAAATAAGCGCTACAGATTTTGGCAGGTACAAAACCATGCTCAGCTTGTCAACCGGTAAACTGAAAACAGGAACAGCCGTCACTTTTGTGGGTTCCAGGACGTTCGGACAAGGGTATATTGATGCAACCTGGGTTGATGCCTGGTCCTATTTTTTGTCAATCAGCCAGGATATTGGAAAAAAGCACCAGTTGGTATTTACCATTATTGGTGCACCACAGAAGCACGGACAACGTAATAATTATTATATGCTTGACTCTGCAATGTATAAAACTTATGGTGCAAAATACAACGAGAACTGGGGCTGGCGTGGTGGAGAACAATTGAATGAAAGGGTCAATTATTATCATAAACCGCAAATTGCTCTCAACTGGTATTATAACATCAACGAAAAAGCCTTCCTTGCCACTTCCGCTTATGTTTCCTTTGGCAAAGGTGGTGGATCGGGGCCTTTGGGTTATAGTCCCTATAAGTATGAACCACCCCAGACAGCCAGCGGCCAGTATGACTGGGATGCTTTAGCTGATTATAATAGTACCAATGTTGATACAATGCAAGCCAGGGGTTTAGGTGCTTATTCAATATATAAGGGTGATACCACCTTTTATTCCAATTCAGCTCACATAATCAGGAATTCTGCAAACAACCACTTTTGGTCCGGCATTTTGTCAACACTCAAATATAATTTTACGGACAGGTTACTCTTTACCGGTGGTATTGACGGACGTTTCTATGTTGGAGAGCACTACCGGGAAGTCCGTGACCTGGTTGGTGGTAATTATTGGTATGATAAAAAGTTTGGTGCTACCCGGGTAGGTGATAAAATTGCCTATTGGAACGATGGCATTGTGAATTATGGCGGATTATTTGCACAATTGGAATATACCAGTGGCCGAATCTCAGCTTTCGTTGCAGCAACGGTTTCAGATACCTGGACAAAAAGAGTTGACTATTATAGTTATCAAAAAGGCATAATTTCGGAAGATGACGCAAAAGACAATCCAAATATAAGCGAAACCCTGTCAAACATGGGCTGGGATGCCAAAGCCGGTATAAACTGGAACGTTAATGAAACCAATAACGTTTTCTTTAACATCGGGTATTACTCACGCGTACCCTTTTTCAGGTTCCAGTTCCTAAACTATAAAAATGATGTAAACCCTGACCTCATAAATGAAAAAGTATTTGCTTCTGAATTGGGTTACGGACTTTTGATGAAAAAATTCAAATTAAATTTGAATGCTTATTATACAATATGGAGCGACATCAACGAACTCAGTAATTATGGTTATGTAATTGACGGGGAATATACCAGGGTAAATGCTTTTGCATCAGGATTAAAACAACAGCATTTAGGAATAGAACTGGATGCAAATTATAAAATAACCGGTTGGGTAAATGTCGGGGCCATCCTGTCAATTGGGAATTGGACTTATGCAAACGATGCATCAGTAACAGAGTACACGGCAGATACCTATGAGAAGGTTGGGGAATATACCATTTATGTTAAAGGTTTGAGGATTCCTGATCAACCGCAAACCCAAATCGGTTTAAATGCAAACTTCCTGATTGCCAAAAGAATTGAACTTGGCGGACAGTGGTTGTATTATGATCAATTATATGCCCGGTTCTTTTCCTACACCAGAAGAGCTAAAAACCCCGAAGATATTGACCGGACACAATCCTATAAACTTCCCGGATACAGTAATCTGAATGCCCGTTTTGCCTGGCGTTTCAAATTTGCAGGATTAGATTCCAGGTTCCAGATTAACTGTTACAATGTATTTAACACGGTTGCCGTTGTAGAGGCTGAAGACAAACCTGCTTATAATGCAAATGGTGATATCTACCACACATTCAAAAAAGGCTTCTGGTTGTGGGGGCGCAACTGGAACTTCGCACTGAAGATTCGTTTTTAACCAGTATTTTATTTTTTTATCTTTATTCCAAAATAAAAATCAATGAAAAAATTCCTTTTTCTTGTTGCCTCGATTTCACTTTTTGTGTTCTATTCCTGTCAGAAACCGCAGGAAAACGAAAAACCCTATCTGATCATGCTGTCGCTTGACGGTTTCAGGTGGGACTACCCGGTTTATGCCAGCACACCGGTGCTGGACTCACTACAAAAAGCCGGCGTCATTGCCGAATCGCTAAAACCTTCGTTTCCCACCAAAACATTTCCAAACCATTATACCATTGCAACGGGTTTATACCCCGATCATAACGGTTTGGTTGGCAACAGTTTTTATGCCCCCGGGCTGAAAAAATTCTTCCGGATCAGCGACAGGGCAGCCGTTGAGAACGGTGCTTTTTACGGGGGAGAGCCAATATGGGTAACGGCAGAAAAACAAAATGTCAGGGCGGCCACGTTTTTCTGGGTGGGGTCCGAAGCAAAAATAGACGGCATGCGGCCGGATTATTGGTACAAATATAACAGAAGCGTTCCTTTCAAATCGCGAGTGGATTCGGTAAAACACTGGCTCTCACTTCCCCAAAATGAAAGACCGCACCTGATCCTCTGGTATTATTACCAACCGGACCACATCGGGCATAAAGCCGGTCCTTACGGTGAGAAAACCATAGCAATGGTGGAAAAACTGGACTCATTGCTGGGTTACTATTTTACACAAATGCGCAAACTACCAGAGTTTAACCGGTTGAATTTCATCATCACCTCCGACCACGGCATGGCCGAAATTTCAAATGACAGGGTCGTGTTGCTTGACCAGGTTATTGACACGGCCGACATAGATATGATTGTGGGGAGTAACCCTAATTTCAATATAAAAGTCAAACCGGGCAAGCTGGAAAAGGTTTACCGGCAGTTGAAAAACACGCCCCATATTTTTGCATGGAAACACGACAGCGTTCCCCGGCGGCTGCATTACGGTCATAATCCCAGGACACTCGATATCACTGTCGTGGCTTATCCCGGATGGTCTGTTCTTTCGGGCCGGATAAGAAATGTGGGTAAAGGCGCACATGGTTATGACAATGATTTTAAAGACATGCGCGCGATATTTTATGCTGCCGGGCCTGCATTTAAAAAAGGATTTATCCACCCAACTTTTGAAAATGTAAATATTTATCCGCTCATCACAACAATCATGGACTTGAAACCAGCCAAAAACGATGGGGATATTAAAAATACCGAATCAATGTTACGAATTAAGTAGAGTGAAAAAATTAACCCTTCTTCTCCTGATAAGTTGGCCGGTAATATTTCATGGCCAAGCGAACTTGCTCAATGCAGGCCCCATGCCGGGTTACAGCACCATGAAAGAAGCAGCCATCTGGTGCCAGACCACAAAAGCAGCCACAGTGTATGTCAAATTCTGGAACACGCAAAAACCGGAGGAAATAAGACAGACCAACGTGGTGAACACCAAAGCAGAAGAGGGCTTTACCGCTGAACTGATCGCCCGTAACCTGGAACCGGGAAACACTTATCAGTACGAGCTTTACATCAATGATGAACCCGTTTTCCTGCCTTACGAAACCCTGTTTCACTCACAAAAACTTTGGAAATGGCGGGGTGACCCTCCCGATTTTTCTTTTTTAACCGGAAGCGGAACCTATATTAACGAAACCAAATACGACCGGCCCGGAAAGCCGTATGGCGGTGGATATGAGATTTATAGTAATATGGCAGCCAGGCATGCTGATTTTATGATCTGGTTGGGCGACAATGTTTATTTACGCGAGCCGGACTGGAACAGTTGGTCGGGGATTGTCCACCGGTACACACACGACCGTTCAATACCGCAACTACAGGAATTCCTGGCTTCCACCCAACATTATGCTATCTGGGATGATCATGACTACGGCCCCAATGACAGCGACAGGGGGTTCTGGAACAAAAACGAAACCATGAAGGCTTTCGAGCTTTTCTGGGCCAACCCGTCTTACGGTGTTGGCGACCTCAGGGGGGCCATCACATCCTTTCAATGGGGCGATGCCGACTTTTTCCTGATGGACAACCGTACTTATCGTACACCCGACAGGATGAAAGCAAAAAACAAAACCGAACTGGGTGAGCAACAGCGCCAATGGTTGTTCGATAATCTGGCAAGCAGTTATGCCACATTTAAATTTGTTGTGCTGGGCGGCCAGTTTCTCAGCACATCCGATGTGTATGAATCATACAGTAATTTCGGATTTGACGGGGAAAGAAAAAAAATTATCGAATATATTTACAAGCAAAATATTCACAATGTGATCTTCATCACCGGCGATGTGCATTTTTCTGAGATCTCGGTTTTAAAGAAAAACGGGAAACCCGACATCATTGATATTTCTTCCTCGCCCCTCAACAGCAGTCCGAATACCAATGCTTTAAATCAAAAGAATGCATTGCGGGTTCCCGGTTCGGTGATCATGGAGCGTAACTTTGCAGAAGTCGGTATATCGGGTTCGCGAAAAGACAGGAAAGTCACGGTTACTTACTACGATGTAAACGGAAAAGAATTATACAAATATGAATTTAAGGCCTGGTATCCTGAAAGAAAGTAAAAAATCAGACTCTTATATCCTTCTACATATCCGGCAAAATCAGACTCTTCCAGGTCCGTGCGGACGCTGGAAGGTATTCAATTCTCCATTTATCCATGTCTAACGACCAATGACCGGTAATTATATATTCACACTCTCGCAACCTGGTTCCTCAGCCAGTGGTCGGCAATCACCAGGGCCGCCATGGCCTCAACAATGGGGACAGCCCGCGGCACCACGGTAACATCATGTCTTCCCTTACCTTCCAGAATAACCTGATGACCGTCTTCATCCACTGTTTTCTGATCTTTCATTAAAGTGGAAACCGGTTTGAATCCTACGTTGAACCCTATATCCATCCCGTTTGATATCCCCCCCTGAACACCTCCCGAATTATTGGTTTTTGTAATAATCCTGTTCCCATCGGTTGTAAATTCATCATTCTGCTGAGAGCCGTAGTAACGTGTTCCGGCAAATCCCGAACCGATTTCAAAACCTTTCACTGCATTGATGCTGAGCATGGCTTTTCCCAGGTCGGCATGCAGTTTATCAAAAACGGGTTCACCAAGCCCGGCAGGCGCTCCATGAACCACGCAAGAGATTTGTCCGCCCAGCGTATCCCCTTTTTTAGCTGTTTCCTTTATCAGGTCAATCATTTTTGAAGAAGTTTCCTGATCGGGACATCGTACGGGCGAAGCATCAATTAAGGCCATGTCAGGATTGTTAAAAGGCTTGTCCATTGCTACCGAACCTACAGCACTAACATAAGCTGTAATTGTGATGCCCGGTTCGCGGAGCAGCATTTTTGCAAAAGAACCGGCAATTACCCTGGCCACGGTTTCTCGGGCAGAAGCCCGTCCTCCACCGCGGTAATCGCGCAGGCCGTATTTCTGCGAATAAGTAAAATCAGCATGTGACGGCCTGTAGGTTGTTTTGAGATGGTCGTAATCTTCCGGTTTTTTGTCTTTGTTCCACACGAGAAAAGCGATGGGTGTTCCCAGCGACCGGCCTTCAAAAATACCGGACAATATTTCAACTTCATCTTCTTCCTTACGCTGGCTGACAAGTTCCGACTGTCCGGGTTTCCGCCGGGCAAGTTCCCGTTTCAAAAAATCTTCATCTATTTCAACCCCTGCCGGAAAGCCGTCAAGGATACCGCCAACAGCTTTTCCGTGCGATTCGCCAAAAGTAGTGAGTTTTAATATTGTTCCAAAAGTGTTGCCGGGCATGGTTTTTTTTATTGTGTAAATACCTTAAATCCGCAAGCTACTGAAAAACTCATCTATGTCACGGTTTTTTCATAAAAGAAGTCATATTATCTTCAGTTTTAAGGTTTTTTTTCATCAATAATGATATAGCTTATTAAAATCTAT
>CAJVWU010000027.1 GCA_913009755.1 uncultured Bacteroidia bacterium | reverse complement strand
TCGATAGATTTTAATAAGCTATATCATTATTGATGAAAAAAAACCTTAAAACTGAAGATAATATGACTTCTTTTATGAAAAAACCGTGACATAGATGAGTTTTTCAGTAGCTTGCGGATTTAAGGATGTTTATTAATCCTGTAACAAAACTATAAAACTAAGAACAATCATTTAAGCGATTTTCGAAAATTTATGAATAAACTTTGCGGAGCCTGGCGTTACAGCCTTTAAACAGTTAATGTTATTTTGTAATTAAAATAGTAAGGGATAGGCAATAATCCCGACTATTATAAAAATGATGGATGAATGGATTACATAAAAAACCTGCCTAAACCCGGATACAAACGGGTGGTCATTGTGGGTGGCGGATTTGGCGGATTAAAACTCTCGCGCAAACTTTTAAAAACAGGTTATCAGGTTGTTTTAATTGACAAAAACAATTATCACCAGTTTCAGCCTTTGCTCTATCAGGTTGCCACCGCCGGCCTTGAGCCCAGTGCCATTGCTTTCCCGTTCCGGAAGATATTTCAAAACCACAAAAGGGCACATTTCCGCATTGCCGAACTTCAGAGTATTGACAGCAAAAATAACGAGATAACAACCAACATCGGGAAACTGGGATACGATTATCTGGTGATTGCCGCGGGTTTAACCACCAACTTTTTCGGAAACCAAAATATTAAAATGAATGCCCTGCCCATGAAACAGGTGTCGGATGCCATTTTGATACGCAATACCATTTTGCAGAATTATGAAGCGGCGCTGAACCAGACGGATCCCATCAAGACCGAAGCTTACCTCAACATTGTGATTGTCGGTGGAGGGCCGACAGGTGTGGAACTGGCCGGTGCCGTGGCCGAAATGAAAAAATTTATTTTACCCAAAGATTATCCCGAACTCGATTTTGACCTGATGAGCATCCACCTGTTTGAAGGCGCACCCAGGCTGCTGAACGGGTTTTCGGAAAAGTCTTCTCAAAAAGCAAGGGAATATCTTGAAAAACTGGGCGTTATCGTGGAAGTAAATACGATAGTGAAAGATTACGATTCGAAGTATGTGACACTGGTTGACGGTTCCCGGCATTGCACTTTCAATCTTGTTTGGGCGGCAGGTGTTAAACCCATTGAAATTGAAGGGCTTGATTTAAAAATATTGAACAAGGGAAACAGGATACTCACCGATGAATTCAATAAAATAAAAGGTTACGAAAATATTTTTGCCATTGGCGATATTGCCGCCATACAAACCGGAGAAAATAAAAACGGGCATCCGCAGGTCGCGCAGGTGGCCATTCAGCAGGCAGCCAACCTGGGGACCAATTTAAAACAGATGAAGGCCGGTAAAAAGTTGCGTCCGTTTGTGTATAAAAACAAAGGTTCGCTGGCTACCATTGGCCGCAACCTGGCCGTTGCCGAGCTTCCCGGGTTCAGGTTTCAGGGATTTATTGCCTGGGTGTTGTGGTCGCTTGTCCATGTGCTGATGATCATCGGCGTAAAAAATAAATTGTTTATCCTGATGGACTGGTCGTGGAGCTATTTCAATTATGACCATTCACTGCGGTTGCTAATCAACCCCCGGAAAAAGAAAAATGAAGACAGTTCCCCGCCGCCTGGAAATCACAATCCGCCATTAAAAGAAACGGGAAATACGTTGTCAAACTAATAATTGATGGAAAAAAGTGGCGTTGAAATTTAAAATATTCCTGACAATAATCCTCAATGGGTTAGAAATGAATGTTTAAAACGTGCCCATCGTGTTAAACATTGTTAACAGAGAATAAAGATTAATCCTTTCACCGGAAAGAAATCTTTACTTTTGTGCCATTCAAAAAAGCAGCCTGAATATTATGCAGGATTTGAAAATATTATGCGTTCAGTCGGACCTGGCCTGGGAAGACCCTGAAAAAAACAGGGAACTTTTCAGCATCAGGATTTTGAACCATTTTGAAGGCCACGGCCTGATCATCTTGCCTGAGACTTTTACAACGGGTTTTCCCGTTGACCCTTCCGGTTTGGCTGAAGGGCCTGATGGGGTCACCATAAAGTGGATGGCTGACATTGCCCGGCAAACAGGCGCGGTGATAACAGGCAGTTTATTACTGGAGGGAAAAGGGAAATATACAAATTCGCTGATCTGGATGCGGTCCGACGGCACTTACGAGCGCTACGACAAGCGGCATGTGTTTTCCATGGGTGGCGAACATGAAAAGATCACCCCCGGCACAAAACAACTGACCGTTGAACTGAACGGGTGGAAGATAAGAACCATGGTTTGCTACGATTTACGGTTTCCGGTGTGGTGCAAGAACAAACTTGACGGCGATGGCCGTTACGAATATGATCTGGCGGTTTTTATTGCCAACTGGCCCAACGTGAGGAGTTATCCCTGGGAACAACTGCTGATAGCACGGGCCATGGAGAACCTGTCGTATGTCATCGGGGTAAACCGTGTGGGCCACGACGGCCCCGGCAATTATTACAGTGGCGACTCCATGTTTGTTGATCCCAAAGGAAAGATAATCTCCGAAGCCGAAGAGGGAAAAGAACGGGCCATGACCGAAACGCTTTCTTACCACGAATTGGTTGAGTTCCGTGAAAAGTTCAATGTGGGCCTTGACTGGGATGAGTTTGAAATGAGTCTTGAGTCTTGAGTTCAATCAATCAGAAATTTACTGATATAAGTTCATTATTCACCAAAAACCACTTAAAATGAAACGATATATCATACTTGCCAACCTCATCTTTATGGTGTTCTTTGTTGCTTTCGGACAGTCCTCTGCAAAAACCGTTACCTTCAAATCACCTGACGGTTTGACGGTTACCGTTGATCTGTATATGACTGCCGACAAAAAGGCTCCCTTTATTATTCTTTTCCACCAGGCGCGGTACAGCCGGGGCGAATATCTGGAAATTGCTCCGAAACTGAATGCCCTGGGATTTAACTGCATGGCGGTGGGCCAGCGTTCCGGCGACAAGGTGAACGGAGTGATAAACCAGACCCACAAAAAGGCGGAGGAGGCCAGGATGAAAACAAAATATACCGATGCCTTGCCCAATCGGAGGGGGAATCGTGGCAGCCCATCTACGATAACCTGAAGTCAACAGACAAAACCTGGTTTCTGCCGGATGAGAAAGGGTTTCACGGCTCCAAAGTCCTGTGGGCCGGTAACAATGGAAATGAGGAATGCTGGACAGCGGTGAAGCGGTTTTTTGAAGAGGTGGAAATAGAACCAAAAGTTTCTGTCAACAGAAAACAGACAGAAATAATTGACTAAAAACGGATAACTGATATTCAGAACATTCAAATGTTTTAATTTTACGCCCTCAATACGATTGAATCATGAACATTATTATCGCAGGCGACGGGGAGGTGGGTTTTCATCTGGCGGAAGCCCTCGTTCATTCCAACCACGACATTACCATTGTTGACCCGCACGAAGAATTGTTGAAGATGGTTGAATCGCACACCGACCTGATGACCCTGGTGGGCGAATCCAACTCGGTAGGGGTACTCAAACAGGCACACGTCGAAAAAGCGGATCTGGTCATTTCTGTTTTACATGATGAAAAGACCAACATCCTGACTGCCATCCTTGGAAAAAAACTGGGTGCCAAAACAACCATTGCCCGTGTGAATACGCTGGAAAACCTCAGTGAAGAAAATCAAAAGATATATGAAGAGCTGGGCATTGACCTGCTGATCTCCCCTGAAGATATTGCCGGGCACGAGGTGATTGACCTGTTGGAACAACCGGCTGCCATCGAAGTTTATGAAATTTCGGAAGGTAAGTTTTCCATTTTTCTTATCCGGATTGAAAAAGATGCCCCGGTAACAGGAAAAACCTTACAAGAGGTAGCTGAATATTACGGCCCGCTTGACTTCAGGGCTGTTGTATTTCACCGTGGTGATGAAACGTTTTTACCTACAGGGAATACTGTAGTTCAACCCGGCGACCTGGTTTATGTGATCACAAAACCTGAATCATCTGAAAAATTGATGGAAATGGGGGGCAAGGAAACACAGGAGATCAATAACATCATGATCGTCGGCGGGGGCAGGGTAGGCCGTGTGATTGCCAAACGGATGGAGTCAGAGATGAACATCAAGCTGATTGAACGGGACAAGGAACATTGCCTGACACTGACAAACCTGCTGGACGACACGCTCATCATCCATGGTGATGCCAGGGACATCAACCTGATTGAAGAAGAGGGCATCGAAAATATGGATGCCTTTATTGCCGTTACCAACAACTCCGAAACCAACATTCTCACCTGCCTTCATGCTAAAAAGTTCGGTGTGAAAAAAACCATTGCGCTGGTTGAAAATCTGGATTATATTGAGATATCGCAAAACATGGGCATTGATGCCATTGTCAACAAAAAACTGATTGCAGCCAGTCATATCATCAGATATTCCATGAGCGACGACATCACCTATTTCAAATACATGAGCGGCATCAATGCAGAGATTGCCGAAGTGGTTGCCAACAAAGGATCGGCAGTGGTCAAAAAACCCATCAAAGACCTGAAAATCCCGGAAGGTGCAATTATTGGCGGGATTGTCCGGGGCAAAGAAACCTTTATTGCTTTGGGTGATTTACAAATTCAGGAAGGGGATAAAGTTGTGGTCATTGCGTTGCCCGGGGTAATGCCCGGGCTTGAAAAACTTTTTACGAAAAGTGTGTTTGGCATCTGATTGTAATTTAATACAAAGGATCACTTGTTACTTATTTATAAATCCGGATTGACATTATTTTATGCCGCATAAAACCAAAAAACCGTTGATCAATATGGGGATTATTCTCAAGGTATTGAGTTTTCTCCTTGTCATCGAATCGTTTTTTATGCTTACCGGCCTGCTGTTTGCCTGGTATTACGGTGAAACGTTTTCTCCTTTGGTTGTTTCTGCCCTGGTGACCGGCACTACGGGTTTGGTTTTATGGTTTGCCGTTCATCCCAAAACGGGAATAAAAAGTGTAGGCAGGCGCGAAGGGTATCTTATCGTTACGTTAAGCTGGATCGTTATTTCTGCTTTCGGAACGCTGCCTTTTCTTTTCAGCGGTTCCATAACTTCTTTTACGGATGCTTATTTCGAAACCATGTCAGGATTTACTACCACGGGAGCGTCCATCCTGAATAATATTGAAGCCTTGCCCAAGAATATCCTTTACTGGCGTGCCATGACCCACTGGATAGGAGGCATGGGGATTATTGTGCTTACCGTTGCCGTGCTGCCTTTCCTGGGCATCGGGGGAATGCAGTTGCTGGTGGCTGAAATGCCCGGGATTACACCGGACAAACTCCATCCCCGGATTACAGCGACAGCCAAAAGGTTATGGGGCATTTACGTATTGTTAACGTTGGTGGAAGTGCTGTTGTTATGGGCCGGCGACATGAATTTGTTTGATGCCATCTGCCATTCTTTTGCCACAATGGCCACAGGTGGTTTTTCCACACGGAATAACAGTATTGCCGCATTTAGCCCCTATTCTCAATATATCATCATCCTGTTCATGATCGTTGCAGGCACAAACTTCACCTTGCATTACCTGGCCATGCATGGAAAATTTAAAAAAGTGGCCCAAAATCAGGAGTTCAGAACCTATACCGGGATTATTGTGATGGTTACCCTGATGGTCACGGCAGGCCTGATCATTTTTCACACTTACGGGTTAAATGATGCTTTCAGAGATGCTTTGTTTAATGTGGTTTCCATCCTTACCACTACCGGTTTTGTAACCGCCGATTATCTGGAATGGCCGTCATTTTTATGGATGCTTATTTTTGCTCTGATGTTTATTGGCGGGAGCGCAGGTTCTACCGGCGGGGGTGTTAAAGTGGTGAGACACTACCTTTTATTTAAAAATTCATGGCTTGAGTTAAAAAGGGCAATCCATCCCAGTGCCATCATCCCGGTAAAATTCAACAAAAAGTCTGTCAGCCAGGAGATCATCTTTAATGTGATGGCCTTTTTTCTTATTTACATACTTGTTTTTGGCATTGGTGCCGTGGTTTTATCCTCACTGGGCATGGACTTTGAAACCTCCGTCGGGGCTACCATTGCTTCACTGGGTAACATCGGCCCCGGAATCGGGCATGTGGGGCCAATGGATAACTATTCGTTTTTCCCCGATTTCGGTAAATGGTTTTTATCTTTCCTGATGCTGCTCGGCAGGCTTGAGTTGTTTACCGTGCTCATCATTTTATCACCTGCTTTCTGGAAAAAATAATCGGGATTGACCCGCTCTTTTTGGATATTGCACGTCCGGTAAGCTGACACATTTCAACCCGCTGAGAGCTAAAGCCTACTCAGCGGACACTAAAATTTTCCACGGTAGCCTTTGTTTTTAAAAATGTATCCGATGCCCACTTCAAAAACAATGCCCGAACCATAGGCAATTCTCATCACCTGTTTCATTTGTGAACTTGGCGATCCGCTAATGATGTCAACATTGTCATTCATCAAATAGGCATAGCCGAGGTTGAACATGAGAAAGAAACCGCTTTTAGCGACATATTCGCCACCAACTACAAACTGTAAATAGCGGGAAGGCAATACTTTGAATACTATTTCCTTGTTTGTTTCAATGTCTTCCATCGAAATGGCGCCTCCACGGGTTCCGGTACCGTAAATAAATCCCGCCCCAACGAAGGGAGTAAATTTCTTTTTCAGAAAAAGGTACCGTCCCCTTACGCCAAATTTATAACCCACTGCCGAAAGTCCTGCTCCTCCGTCTAATGCAACTTTTGGAATGATATAATATTGCAGGGTAATGCCGACGCCTGTCAGGCTGTTCTAGCCCAGGTTTCCGCTAACGCCAAGGGAATGCGTCATCCGAATGGGTAAATCCTGGTCTCCAAATTTCATTTGTGCTGAAGAAGGAACTGCAAAAAAAATAAATATGAGAAATAAAATAAAAAGGCGGTTCATATCTGTTGATTAATACAAAAACCAAAGAGATTGATTTTTTGGATAAAAAGCCACCTGAAAACTTTTCTTAATTTTGGCTGAAATTAATCGGGTATGATCAAACTGTCAGTTGTCATAATTACTTTTAACGAAGAGCAAAACATTAGCCGTTGCCTTAATTCCGTTGCCGATATTGCCGACGAAATCGTAGTTGTGGATTCTTTTTCAACCGATAAAACAAAAGAAATTTGTGTAAGCAAAAATGTCAAATTCATTGAACACAAGTTTGAAGGGCACATTGAGCAGAAAAACATTGCATTAGGACGGGCTACTTATGATTTTATCCTTTCGCTGGATGCGGACGAAGCCTTGTCCGATCAGCTTAAATCCTCGATTTTACAAGTAAAGCAAAACCGGACGAACGACGGATACACATTCAACCGGTTTACAAATTATTGCGGCAAGTGGATCAGGCACAGCGGATGGTATCCGGATGTAAAACTCAGGCTTTGGGACAGACGCATAGGAAAATGGCAGGGTGTCAACCCCCACGACAAATGTGTTTTGAAGCAGGGGTCAAAAGTCAAACACCTCAAAGGCGATCTTTTGCATTATTCCTATTACACCATTGAGGAACATATTCTGCAGGCCAACAAATTCAGCTCTATCGCCGCTGGACAACTGTTTAAGAACAACAAACGGATTCCATTTATAAAAGTACTGGTCAACCCCTTTTCAAAATTCCTGCGCAATTATTTTCTGAAAGCGGGCTTTCTTGACGGGTATTATGGCTTTATCATCTGCACGATCACAGCCTGTGAAACATTTCAGAAATATGCCAAAGCATGGCATCTGTCGAGGTTAAGCCGTAAACAATAGTTTAATCCGGTCGAAAAAACGCAAAAAACGCAATTTCAGCGTGTTTTCAGGTTCGGGCAACGGGCCGGCAAAAGGAGTCCCCATCCGCAGGTAATGTTTCCTGAAAACCGAATTGCTCATCCCCCATTTTTTCAGGAATTGTTTGCGGCCGTTGTTCTTTTTGATGCGCCTGACACTGGAAGAAATAAAGTGATAGGACAGGCTTTTTGAAACCCCCTTAAAATACCGCACCCCTGCCTGCCAGAGTTTCATCATAAAATCGGGATCGGAATACATGCCTGGTGTAAATTCAATACTCATCCCCCCAACCATATCCCATATTTTCCGGTGGACAACCAAGGGATACCAGTTGCTCCCGTTCCAGTCGTGCCACTCCAGGCTGGCATAAGAATCAAGCAGGGCGGTTTCATCAAAATCATTGGCCGAAGAACCAAAAAAGCGGGGTGCGATCACACAAGGGTTGAATGTTTTCCGGGGTTCAATTTTAGTGCCTGAAACGGAAAAATATTCATGGCCCACCTGCTCAATTTCTTTCCACAAATACAAATCCCAGTCGGGCAGTACATAATTGTCATCATCAATCAGCAACAGGTAATCGCTGTCAGCCAGCGAAGCGGCAACATTAAAAGCATAGCAAACGCCGATGTTTTGGCTTGAATGACTATAATCAAAACCATGTTCTTTTACCCATTTCAAAGTTCCGTCACTGCCTTCATTGATGTGGATGATGACCTGGTGGTAAAAATGACTGTTTTTTTTGATGCTGTTCAGGCAAATTTTTAGCATGGACAGGTTATTCCACGAAGGGATAAGTATTGAAAACTTAACCGGAAGTTTATGCTCCTTTTTGTTGTAGATTATTGTTTCACTATCCATATTAAATACAGGTGTATATTGAGATTCAAAGGTAACCCAATATTTTTGAATACAATTGAAGAAATAATTTTCTCGTGGAAATAATGTATCTTGCGCTTGCTTGAGTACAAATTTTTCCCAACAAATCAACCTCATCAAACAATATTTTGGAAATTAAGAAAGACAGTTGGCTGGTGATCGTCAACCCGCATGCCGGAAGTAAAAAGTGTGAACGCGACTGGCCGAAAATCCGCAAATTGCTTGAAGATGCCGAATTTGAAATGCACTGTGTTTTTAGCGAGTACCCGTATCATGCCATTCAAATTGCAAAAGAGAGAATCGAAAAGGAAGGGTACAATAAAATTATCGTAGTAGGAGGGGACGGAACCCTGAATGAAGTAGTGAACGGCGTATTTAAACAAAAACGTTATAAAACTACGGATGTGGCCGTAGGCATGATCACTGTCGGGACGGGAAATGACTGGGGCAGGATGTATGAAATGCCCGAATCGTATAAAAAGCAGGTGAAACTGTTAAAAAAAGGACACACATTCCTTCAGGATGTGGGGGAAGTGAAATACCGTTTTTCCGTAGAAAAGGAGAAACGTTATTTTGTAAATATTGCCGGTATGGGCTATGATGCGCTGGTTACCAAAAAAACCAATATCAAGAAACAAAAAGGAAAAGGAGGGGCACTCAGTTACCTGATCAGCCTGGTGTCGGGTTTGTTTCAATATAAAAATGTTTACCTCAATATTGAAGCCGACGGAAAAAACATTTTTTCAGGTAAGGTGTTTACCATGAGTATCGGGAATTGTAAATACAACGGTGGCGGCATGATGCAGTTGCCCGATGCCATTCCCGATGACGGGTTATTTGATGTTATGGTAATCCGAAAAACAACCAAATACCGCATTGTTACCAACATCAAAAACCTGTATGACGGGTCGTTTGTTAATATGCCGGAAGTGGAACAATACAGAGGGAAAAAGATCACAATTATTTCACGGCCTGCAAACAAGTTAAATCTTGAAACCGATGGCGAATCGCTGGGCCACTCGCCGCTCGATTTTAAAATCATTTCCAAAGCCGTCCGGCTGATTGTGAGGAAAAAATTTGCCGGGGAATAGAATTTCATCAAAAGCCCGAATCAGAACTCCGGATAGTGTTCAGCCTTTGATGATACTAAAATATTTTTTCATCAACTCTTGGGCGGCTTCATAGGGCGATAGTTTCCCGTCAACGATCTGTTTTTCAGTTTGGTTTATCATTTCCTTAATTTCCGGCTTTTTGTAGAAGCTGTTGCTGAGGCTTAGCAAAATACTGTCGTGAAGGATTTTCAGTGCCTGGTTGTGCCTGTTTTTTTCGAAATAACCATTTTGCTTTGTCAGTGCAACATATTGCAGGATAATTTGCCATATCCCGTCAAGGCCATGATTATACAATGCGGATGCGGTCAGCACTTTAGGTATCCATCCGTTGGGCAAAGCCGGGAAAAGGTGCAGTGCGTTTTCATATTCTTTTTTAGCCAGTTCGGCCTTTTTAATGTTATCGCCGTCGGCTTTGTTGATCACAAGCAGGTCAGCCATTTCCATAATTCCACGTTTGATGCCCTGAAGTTCATCGCCGGCACCTGCGATCATCAGGAGAAGAAAAAAATCAACGATTTGTGAAACCGCTGTTTCCGATTGTCCCACGCCCACCGTTTCGATGATGATCATATCATACCCGGCCGCTTCGCAAAGTATCACCGCTTCACGGGTGGCGCGTGCCACGCCGCCCAGGGTCCCGGACGTAGCCGATGGCCTGATAAAAGCATTGGTCCGTGTGCTCAGATTTTCCATCCGGGTTTTGTCCCCCAATATGCTCCCTTTAGACCGCTGGCTTGAGGGGTCAATGGCCAGCACGGCAACATGATGGCCTTTTTCAATCAGGGATATGCCAAAAACCTCGATAAAAGTACTTTTTCCGGAACCGGGAATGCCGGTTATCCCCAGCCGGATGGATTTCCCGGAATGGGGCAGACATTCATTGATCAGTTGACGGGCCGTTTCCCTGTCGTCGGGTCGTGCGCTTTCGATGAGGGTAATGGCGCGGCTGAGCATAATGCGGTCGCCTTTTAATATCCCCTCAACATATTCACCGACCGCCGGCTTTTTTTTCCTGAACTTTTCCATCCCGCCGGTCAGTGCAGGATTTACCTTCGAAGGCTGGTCGATGCCTTTTTGCACATTCAAGGCTGATTCCGGTTTTTTGGGTTTGTTTTTCATTTGTACTTTACAAAGATAAGTTTTCTGTTGGAGTGATGGGGTAATGGAATAGTGGAATTGTCTTGTCCTGAAATAGGTTGACAAAAAGCTGTAAACAAAATTCAGAACGAATCAAATCAATCGGACCAGATTAAATAATCACCTCATAATTTGATTAAAATGTTGTAAAATATGTAATTTTGCCCTGCAAAACTCTCCGTAGCTCAGTTGGCAGAGCAGCTGACTCTTAATCAGCGGGTCGCAGGTTCGAGCCCTGCCGGGGAGACACTAAGAGAATCCTTTTCTGTTGAACCGGAGAAAGATTTATTCGTTACAACCCCACCTCAAACTCCCTCCCCCTCAATTTATCATCCCCCACATATTTCACGGAGTTGAATTTTTCGAGCAGCCGCTTCCGGTTTTTTCCGTTGTAGCCGATGGCATAATTTATCTGGCCGGGCGGAACACGGATTTCGATATGATCCTGTTTTTTTGTTTCCGGGATTGTTGTTAGTAAATCCCGCCATATTTCGGTGAGCACCAGTTCGCGGAAGGAGGGATGAAACGGACCGGCAATCAACTCTTCGCCCGAAAGTAACCCCTCAGACGGATGTAGTCCCACACGAATGATTTTAATACCTGCCTCTTCAAAAACAGGTAGAATTTTTTTAACCCAATCAACGGCTTCTTCCAGGCTTAGCGGTTGATATTCCCCGTTTTTATACCATTGATACAACGCCGTATCCTTTATGACCACCGTTGGGTAAATCCGTGTGTCGGATGCCCCGAGTTCAACAATCCTTTTTGCCGTATTGATTGTTTTTTCAAGTGTATCCCCCGGCAGGCCAATCATCATCTGGAGGCCCAGGTCAAAACCGTAATCCAGTATGGCTTTTGCCGCTTTCTCCGTTTGCCTGGCTGTATGACCGCGAAAAGATTGTTTCAACACATCTTCATCAAACGACTGTGCGCCCAATTCGATGGTGCCTACATCCCATTGTTTCAACAAGTCCAGAACCCGGGGGTTGATATAATCGGGGCGGGTGGAAAGCCGAATACCGGTAATTTCCCGCTTTTTAAAATAAGGTCTGACCAGCTTCAGATAATGTGCTTGCTGCTCAATAGGTATTCCTGTAAAACTACCGCCGAAAAAACCGATCTCAACATTCCTTTCCTTTTCTTTGAACGACAACAGGTGCTCGTCAATGGTTAGGATGATCTCACTGTCATCAGGGATGAATTGCCTGCCCGTTATCTTGCGCTGGTTGCAAAACACACACTGAAACGGGCAGGCCAGTTCGGGGATGAAAACGGGTATTGTGTAATGTTTTTTGGCCATGGTTTGATAAAATCTTCAGAAAAGCCCGAATTTACATCAAACCGGAATACCACACAGTAAATTTTTCCGTTTTCCATGAATGAGAATATTTTCAAAGGAGTTTGCAATTTTTTAGATAGTTTTGCATTCTTAATAAAATACCGATCCTTATTACGGAGATAAAATCTTCAATATTAATACAATCAAACAAAAATGAAACAGATACCCAGAAACCTTTCACGGATTTTCATGGCCATGCTTGTGGTTATTATTGCGCTGGGAGGCGCCACAAGTTGTAAGAGCACAAAAAAGTTAGCCGCCGAACAGGCAGCGGCAGGTTATGCTAAAAAAGTTGACCAGGCCAAAAAAGACCTGAATGCCATCATCAACGGCACCACAGGATGGCCGGTGGATCAACAGCGCCAGAGGGTTAAAAATATCAAAGCCGAAAATTTTAATGACCCGGAAGTACAAAAACTGATCACACTGGCTGAAAAAGAAATTGATATGCAACAGGCCGAACTGGACCGGAAAGCCGAAGAAGAAAGGCTGAAAAGGGAAGAGGAGGCGAAAAAACGGGCGAACCAGTCAAAATATGCCGTGTTCGATAATCAGTTTGAATCAATAGCCACTGCCCCCGGTTTTGACGATGCCAACCGGCAAATTGACCTGGCACTACAACAATTTGAAAGCCCCGATGTGCCGGTACTGATCATCATCAGCCAGATAAACGGAGTAAACGATTACGACAAGCCCACCACGGCAAAACAGTTCCTGAACTTGTTGAAAGACACCAAAAAGTATAAATACAAGGTGGAAACGATGAAACAAAACAGCCTGGGTAAGATAACGGAAATAGAATTTCTCAAAATTTGGTAAATATAACATCCATTAACAGACGGGTTAACCTGTCTGCTCACGCAGGGAAAATGATTAATTATAAAAATACAAATCGATGAAAAACCTGATTTTTTTATTCATAATAATTTTTGGTTTCGGCAGCCTTACCGTTACAGCACAAGACAACCTGAGCCCCGAACGCAAGCAGGCCGTTGACAGCCTGGCGCTTGAAAAGATACGCGATCTGAGCAAATACATCACCCTGATCGGCGACAAATCAACCCCGTGGAGTGAGGCCAACCGGGTGATTGACCGTGCAGAGGAATTGTTTATGCAGGGAAGTGAGATCGGTGTTTCGTCATTAACACGAAAAGAGATCAACTATTACAGTGTTCGCAAATATTTTGAACGGCTGATGCGCCTTAATTACAGCAAGGTTGAAATTTCATGGTATAACATTGAATATGTCAGCAACCTGCAAAAGCAGCCCGATGGAACTTATGTGGGGGTGATCACCATTTTCCAGAAGTTCAAAGGCTACGATAAAGAAGGCCGGCTGGTTTACCAGGATACGACCAAAAAAGACATCACCGTTTATGTTAAACGCAAGCAAACCCAGATCGGTGGCCGGCTGATTGGTTTCTGGGATGTGATGCTGGGCGATATCAGGGTGAAGGAAACAACGATGTAAGATTTAACCCCCGGCCACTCTCCAAGCGGACAGGGGAAAGGATTATTTCAAAATTATAAACTGACGAAATAATTATTGATTCTTTTCCCCTGATTGTCTTATTACAAAGTCTGATCACCCGACATAACAATTGCAAAGTATAGATGCCTGTGCGATTTTAAACTACCAGCAAACCCAACTCCTGTAAAGGCAGGAAATCTTTGTTATTGTGAAGAAGCGGGATATTGTGTTCAATACAAAATGTTCCAATGAACATATCAGTTGTCTTTCGGACGGTGAATCCTTTTTTTCTCAGGTATCGAAAATTTTCAGCGCTTTTAATAGCGATATTTTTATTTGACATAGAAAAACATACCAGGGAATCAAGATATTCTTTCGCTTTATGGTAATCAGTATCTTTTCGAAAACCTTGTAAAATCTCTGCAAGAATAATATCACCAATTACCACCGGTTCAGATGATAGCAGATCGTCCAGTTTATCCGTATGCTTGTTTTTCTGCCCGTTGAAATAATTAATCCATACCGAGGTATCAACAAGTATCATGTGTCAAGGCGCATTTGATTCAGGTTTCCCTCCCATGTTAATTTTCCACGCAGTTTCCTGATTTTAAGTTGTTTTTTAAAACTCACCAACAATTGAAGCGCCTCTTCAACAACCCCTTTTTTTGTTTTGTTTTTACTCAAAGCGATGGCCTGTTTCATTAATTCGTCATCAATTACAATGTTAGTCCTCATTTTTTAAAGCCTTTGTTATACACATATATTTATGCAAATATACACATTAATAATGGTATTTCCAAAATAGCCATACTTATTCTTTTACAATTTCGTTTTCAGGAATAAACTAATTTTGTCAATCTTAAAATCAAGAATGAAAAAACTACAATATTTCATACCCGTTTTGTTGTTTATTATGCTGGAAATGAACCTTGTGGCACAATCGGGGTCCTTCAATAATTTTACCGATGACGAAACCGTGCTTTACACCATGAACAAGCAGGTGGGGCAGTTTATCAGTCGTTTTAACATGGAAGAAGACCAATACGGCAAAACACTTCCAACCACCGATACACGTTACAGGAACAACAAACTGCGTGCAAAACTGCTGCCGGGGATGTTTGACAAATACAATCCGCGGACATCGGGCAAGCTAAAAAAGTTTTTTATTGAAGACGTGACCAATAAGGACAGTGCCGTTTACCTCAACTTCCTCGATAAAAACTGGTTTGCCGAAGTGTCAACTACTTTTACTGCCAATGGTGCCGAGGTGAACATCATTCTGTACCTGACGCTGGAAAAGGAAAACCTCGGGTCGAAATGGGTGATAAGCAACGTGTGGTACAGTTATTTTCCACAACTTTTCCCGCCCGTTGATTCTGCAGAACATGCAAAATATTTCCTGCACCCGCAGAGCCATGAACTGGATTTCATGAACCTGCACAAAGCCCTTGACCGGCCCGACCGCATCCAGTATTATGCCTCGGATAATTACCGGCCCGACTTCCTGACCCTTTTCTTTTACCAGATGAAAACAGGGGCCCTTAAATTTAAACAGATCAATGATGTGAAGTTTCATTTCTTCCAGGTGCCCCACTGGTATTTTGAAATCTCTTATTTTAACCGCAACGACACCAACTCGGGCTGGCTGATCTCCAATTTGCAGTACCTTAGCGAAAAGGAAAAGAAGAACCTGATCAAAACATACACAATATGCTCCGCAGAAGAATAACATTTATTTTATTGGTTGTCACCACATTTTTTGTTCCGGCGCTTTTCGCCCGGGAAACCAAACAACTTACACCTGAGGAGATAGAGAACTATACAAACCAATGTAAAGAAATGATAAATTACCTGGAAGGGACGTTTAATTTTCTTGGTGATTCCACACAGGTGCCTGCCGAAAAAGAGATTATCATCAATAACAGTTACCTCAAAGTTTTTCAAAGCGATGAAACACAGATTGAGGACGACCTGGACCCCAACCGTGAGGTGCCTGTCATGAAGGATGTACAGGCTTACATGAAGGATATTGTTTTCTTTTTTAAAAATGTCACTTTCACCTTTCAGGTAAATGATGTTACCCCGTTGGTAGGTGAAAACGGCGAAATCGTTTTTAAAGTGACGATGAACCGTAACCTGAAAGGCATTACCATCAACAACGATACGGTGGACAACAACCTGACACGGTATGTTGAGATCAACCTCGACCCTGTTCAAAACGATTTGAAAATTGCCAGTATTTACACCACGAAACCAAGCCGGCGCCAGGAGTTGAAATACTGGTGGGAGCATCTGGCCGAAAGCTGGAAAGGTTTTTTTGCCGATTCAACGGTTAAAGTTCTCGACACGCTGCCTTTTGCAAAGATCACCTCATTTACCGATAGCGCACTGATTATTGATCAATGGCAACCGGACCTCAGGATTGACACCATGCTGGTGTATGAAGGCGACACCCTGTACCCTGACGATGTTTCCGATTCCATTGCGGCACTGAGCCATATCCTTGTGGACTCTGCAATCCATTATCTTTTGGTCCCTGATACAATTCCGGTCAATGTGGATACGCTCTATCAAATACTGGGAAGGTTCAAAGCCATGAAAAAAATTAACATTTCAGGGCATTCATCGTTCAGCAACCTGGATCCGTTATCCGAATTAACCGATCTGGTTGAAGTTGATCTGTCCAATACACTGATTGACGACCTGACCCCTTTGAGAAACCTGAACAAAGTTGAAGTCATTAACTGTTCTTCATCGAAGGTGGCCACCCTGGAACCTTTGCGCTATGCATCAAACCTCACGGAGATTAACTGTGCGAACACAGCAATATCAGATGTGGGCATGCTTGAGAACCTGAAAAAACTGAATATCCTGGATTTGAGCCATACCCCGGTTTCCGACATTGAACCACTTTCCGGGCTGTCGCAGTTGAGCAGGCTTGATTTGTCATATACACAGGTTACAGATTTGTCGCCCATCGCCGGTCTTTCCGCCCTCACCGATCTTAATATTGCAGGAACAAACATCAGCGACCTCACCCCCGTTGGCAAAGTGTCCACCTTGCACAACCTGAATATTGACAACACTATCCTCACTGATCTCAGTCCGCTTGACAGCCTGGGACACCTGCATATTCTCCAGGCCAACAACAGCAAGATCAACGACATCACCCCGCTTTCGGGATTGACATCATTGAAGTTTATTTATTGCGACAATTCCGGAATTGACGAGCAAAAAGCCAACCGGTTCATGGAAAAAAATCCGCAAACCCTTGTTGTTTACAATACCCGAAAACTGGAGCAATGGTGGGAAGCGCTTCCTTTCGTTTACAAAAATCTTATTAAGGAACGGCTGAAAACAGGCGACACCATCACCACCGAAGAATTGCACCGGATCATCAACATCACGGAGGTTAACCTTTCGTATGAAAAGGATATTGATGATGTCAGCCCGCTCAGCATGTTGCACCGGCTGGAAAAGGTAAACCTGAAAGGGACAAATGTCACGGATTTGAGCCCCCTTGCCGAGCTGAACAATCTGCAGGAATTAGATATCAGTAAAACCCCGGTGCAAACCCTTGAACCTTTACATAAGTTGAGCAATCTGAAACTTGTAAATTGCAAAGAAACACAGGTGAGTGACCTGCTCCCCCTGGTAAATAATCCGGGCCTTCAAACCATTTATTGCGACCGTGCCAAAGTGGAACAGGAAAATGTGCTTCAGTTTAGGAAAGCCCTGCCCTCATGCCTCGTGGTGTGGCAAAGTGATTTTTTAAAACAATGGTGGAACGGACTGGACACCGACTGGCAGGATGAGTTGAGCAAACAGATGAAATTTGAAGGGGATTATAATCCTGAAAATCTGCAAAAACTTGTTAATCTTCATAAGATCACCATTACGGATAACCATGCCATCAGGGAACTGGGACCGTTGAAGATTTTTATGGAACTAAAAACACTGACCGTGAGCAATACGGGGATAAACCACGTCGGGCCTGTTACAGGGTTGCCGGACCTCGTCGAACTGAACGTGCCCAACAACCCGATTGTTGAATTTCCGGAGATTGTAAAAATGAAAAATCTTAAAAAGCTGAACATTGAAAACACCCCGGTTGAAGACCTGGAGAACATCAGCCAGCTTACACAATTACAAGCACTGAACATTGCCGGAACAAAAATCAGGAAGCTGAAAGGCATCGGAAAACTGGTTAACCTGGAGATGCTGGTGATCAACAATACGCAGGTAAAAAGCCTTAAAGGGGTTGAAAACCTTTTCAACCTGAAAGACCTGAAATGTTACCGCACCGGAATCAAGAGTTCCAAAATAGAAGAATTTAAGCAGCAGCATCCGGGAATAACTGTGGAGTATTATTAGAGCAGAGCGGGCAGCCATTGTAAAAAATTCAACAAAAACTTAATTACTTTTGCCACACCATGTCTTCCAGACGCAACAGATTAAGTTATACCGAAGGAGTGATCTCCATCATTGCCAACATTCTTTTGTTCGGCCTGAAATATTGGGCGGGAATTGTATCGGGATCGGTTGCCCTGATTGCCGATGCCTGGCATACGCTTTCCGATTCCCTCAGCTCGGCTTTTGTGATTGCAGGCACCAAACTGTCATCCAAAAAACCGGACAAGGAACATCCGTTCGGGCACGGCCGGTGGGAACAGATCACTTCCATTTTTATCGGTTTCTTTTTGGGAATCATTGCTTATGAATTTTTGAAAGAATCCATCGAAAAGTTCAATGCCGGGGAATCGGCACATTTCGGAACGGTGGCCATCGTGGTAACTGTTGTTTCCATTGTTGTGAAAGAAGCCATGGCTCAGTATGCCTTTTACATTGGCAGGATAGCAAAAAACCTGACGGTAAAAGCCGACGGGTGGCATCATCGTACCGACTCACTGTCATCGGTCGTTGTTCTTGCCGGCATCCTCTTACGAAATTATTTCTGGTGGATTGACAGTGTGCTGGGCATCATCATTTCGGTGATGATATTTTATGCTGCTTTCGAAATTGTAAAACAAGCCATTAATAAACTGCTTGGCGAAGAACCGTCAGCAGATCTCCTGGATCAGATTAACAGGATCATCCGGGAGGTTGAGCCCCGTGACCTTCATCCGCATCATTTTCATATCCATAATTACGGGACGCATACTGAGCTTACATTTCACATTAAGTTTGATGAAAACCTGGATATTTATACCGGCCATCAGATTGCAACCAGGATAGAAAATGCCATTCGTGAACAGTTAAACATCGAGTCAACCATCCACATCGAACCGTTGGGGGTGAAGCATAAAGATTAATTGACTTGATTGCCCTAACACAAAATGGAGATAAATAATGTCAAAATCCAAAGCCCGAAATGTCTCAGAGGCCACTCTGTTTCAGGGAAGTGTAAAAATATATATAACCGTTCAAAAACAACACACGTTTAATTGTGAGGTATCATTAGGTTGGCTTATGTGTTGGAATACCGTTACAATCATGGACTTATGAAATGGTAAACCTTAAATTCTACCATTGGTTGTTCAGGACTCTTTCCTCAGCTTACACACAAGCCACCCGGTTTCGTCAGCGCTAAACGTGTTAGTTAGTTTTTTTATTAGTTGGAACAACTTGCCATATAGTTATTTAGGCTTACCGGAAGCCTTCGCATACGAAATGACAAAGAATTTTTTTATGGATTGGAAACAGGAAATCTTCTACGATCCCCCTTTTTCAAAAGTATTTTTTCTGACAAAGAATTTTTCAAACAATTTTCCCGGATGGCCATCAAAATAACTTTCCTTATTCAACGACGAATGAACAACCGTTTTTGTAGAATCTATCCGGTAGCTTGTTAAAACAACCGGTTCTTTGCCGTTCTGTTCAACAGTGATCTTTCCGGTTACGCTATGGTTTCCGGGATCAAAATTATTGATAAACTTTGAACCGTTGGCATAAGAGAAATTGTGAATGTATTTTGCTGCTGTTGCCGAATCAACCGGTTGGCCATCGAGCAGCCATTTGTTGTCTTCCTTTTTTAGGGTAAAGGACGACCCTCCGGTATATACAAAAGTCACGGCATTGATTTGATCCGGTTTTAAGCGGCATAACAGTTTTTCCCTGAAATCGTCAGGTTTATTTCCCAGGCCCAGTTTCACCATCCCATCCGTAACATACACACTTTTATCATGATAAGGTCGGGCATACATCAGGATTTCCTGTTGCTGCCGCATATAAGGATTTTGGCTTTGCGTTTTGGGGACTTTAAAATTGATTCTCCCCAAAATTAAATCCGCCTTTGTTTCCTCCCCTTTTTTGAATTGAATCCGGGTGCCCAGCGAATCGGTAACCTGGTATTTATCCCATTGGCGGGACGATTTGGCCACAACACTTTGCGGTTTCAGTTCCGATATTTGGCTCAGTATCCCCCTGACTTTCCGGTTATCCGCATTGTAATAACGATCACCTTCTTTCACCTGCCAGTTGTCATTTTTCTTTCTGATCTGAATAGTGCCGTTGTTTTTCGGCGATTTTATGGTGATATTATCAATTTGCGCAGTATCAACGCTTACCAGTTCTTTACGTATTGTGCGCTCACTGCGGTCGGTGTACCTTAAAATAAAGAATAAGGCGACCAAAACGATCAGGACAATCCATAAAACCTTTGAACTGCTTTTATTTAACATAGCCTTCCTCCATTCTTTTAATTCGTTGATTTCTGCGATATTGAACACGGATAAGTCCGTAAAAGATGACAAGTAAAACGGGCAGCAGGAAGTTGAGCCATTTCAGCAACATTTTGGTGCTGTCGCTAATCTGGTCAAGCGGCCTGGAAGTAATGGATTTGGTACGCAGGTTGATCAGCCCGGTATCATCCGAAAGCCAGTCAATGCTGTTTACCAGAAAGTTTACATTGTCTTTTTGCACCTGCCGGGCCTGCCTCCCCTGGCCGTTTATGGCAAACTGGCCATCGCTGATCACAATGATACGTCCCTGGTTTTTCTTTTCAAGCAAACCGGCAACCGTCAGCGAATGATCTTTAAAATCGGAACGTGTCCAGTGTTTGTTGATGTCGAAATACAAAGGTGCAGGCAGGGTGCCCGATTCCTGTGAAGTCATAATCAAAGGGGTGAACTTATATGTTGAATCGCTGTTGAAATACAGCGGGCTGGCAAAGGTCATTAACATTTCTTCCAGGCCTTTGGTAACAGGATGGTCGGCAAAGTTGGACAATACCGGCAGATATGGAAACTTGATTTGCGTGGTCATGGTAAATCCGGAACTTCTCTGGTTTACAGCCACGGTACCGCAACGGGCATCTACAATAAAACTCTTGCCAACCTGAAGGCCTTTTTGTTGTAGCCAGGTTTCCAGGCCGGTATTCACGACAGTTCCCCTCGCATTCTGCAAATCACCCTTTACACGGTCAATACCGATAAACAGGTTGCCGCCGTGATCAACATATTCGTTGAGGAGATTGAGTTGTCTGATGTTGAACGAATCCTTCGGGGCAATGATGGCCAGGGTTTTGTAATCAAGTAAATTTTTTGTGGTATCGGTCAGATAAACCGGTTTCACATCATACAACACCTGAAGCTCTTTCATTGCCTGCTGAAACTCGTTGATGCCGGGTTCCCCCTGTCCCTGGATAAAGCCAATCAGCGGCCTGTTTTTTACACTCAGTTTTTTAATTGCCGTTGACAAGTCATATTCAATACTGCCATTGGGATTGATAAACGGTATTACTTCCGTTTCATCCCCCTTTTGAACGACAGCACCCATATAGATCTTTCGCTGTTTTACCTGGTCTTTTTCACGCGCATTGAAAAGAACGGGCCGTACCCCCTGCTTCATGGCTTCCGCTTCGGATTTTTCGTCTTTGGAAGGGTTCTCGAACTGATAAACCACCATGCCTTTCGACAGGCTGTTGTATTCAACCAGCATATCTTTAAAGTCACGCCTTACCTTGTCAAGGTTGGGAGGAAGATCTTTTGTAAACCAGGCGGTTACCGTTACCGGTTCGTTCAGGTTTTTCAAGATGTCTTTTGTTGCCTTGCTTAATGAATATTGATGGCCTTCGGTGAGATCGAGCCTGAAAAAATAATTCTCGGAAATAACCGCAATGACCAACAAAATAACAGCGAGCAAAATAACGGATGATGTATATGATCTCTTTTTCATTACTGTTCTGTTTTTACGTTAATCAATTAAGCATATCTTTTTTTGATCAGCATGGTTTCCGACAAAACCAGTCCGAAGAAAGTGAAAATAAAGAAATAGATCAGGTCACGTGAGTCAATCACTCCCCTGGTCATGGATTCAAAATGGGTGTTCACGGCAAGATAACTGAGTATGTGTCCGATAAGCCCTGAAAAATTACTGCTCAGCATAAAAAAGATGACCTGGAAAAAAATGCCGACGGACAAAGTAAGCAGGTAGCTTACAATCTGGTTGTTCGTTACACTGCTCATGAAAAGCCCGATGCTGATGTACATGGCGCTGAAAAGGATGAGGGCAAGATAACCGCTGAATACCTGCCCGTTGTCAATGTTGCCCAGGTTGGCTACCGTGATGTAATAGGGTAAGGTGAGGGCCAGGGCAATAACAATAAGCAAAAGGGCAGCCAGGAATTTGCCCATGATCACCTGCCAGTTGGAAACCGGCCTGGTGAGCAGCAACTCGATGGTTCCCGACTTGTTTTCTTCCGACAACAGCCGCATGGTCAGCGAAGGGATAAAGAAAAACAGTGTCCAGTAGGCCATGTTAAAAAACACCCCGAGACTGGCCTGCTTGATGAAAAATATATCGCTGCCGTAAATCCAGGTAAAAAAACCACTGAACCCCAGAAACAGGATCAGCAGGATGTAGGCCATCAGCGAATCGAAATAGGCCTGTAACTCTCGTTTGGTGATAATCCATATTTTTTTCATGCTTTTAATCTTTTTTATTTGTAATTAATTCATGGTCAGTTCCCTGAAGACGTCTTCCAGTTTGGTTTCCACAAATGTCATTTGGGTAAGCTTCCATCCTTTTTCAACACAAAGGTCGAAAATGGCACGGCGTGAACTTTTATCGCCTTTGCCCTGCACCTCAAAAGTGGATGATGACTTTTCAATAAAATCAACCATTTCCGATTCTTTCAGGTTTTGCAGGGCTTTGAAGATTTTGTTAACATCCCCGTCCTCGATGGTCACTTTCAGGATTTCTTTTCCCTGTGCCTGTTTTCTCAGGTCGTACGAGGTGCCATCGGCCACTATTTTACCTTTGTTGATGATCATGATCCTGTCGCAGGTGGCTTCCACTTCGGCCAGGATGTGTGAGCTGAGGATCACTGTTTTTTCCTTTCCGATTTTTTTGATTAGTTCACGTATTTCGATAATCTGGTTGGGATCAAGACCGGTAGTGGGTTCGTCGAGAATTAATACTTCCGGGTCATGGATGAGTGCCTGTGCCAGCCCTACCCGTTGCTTAAACCCTTTTGAAAGCTCAATTATCTTTTTGTGCTTCTCACCTTCAATACCGCAAACATTGATCACATCAAGCACTTTATCAGATATTTTTGATTGATCAACCCCTTCGATATTGGCCACGAAACGCAAATAATCAATGACCGGCATTTCTTCATAAAGCGGGTTGTTTTCCGGCAGATACCCTATCTGTTTTTTAATTTCTTCCGGATGATCATAAACCGAACGGTTTCCTATCAGTATCTTGCCCTCATCCGGTATCAGAAAAGTAGTGATGGCTTTCATGGTGGTGGTTTTTCCTGCACCGTTCGGCCCCAAAAACCCCAATACTTCGCCCGTATTTACTTTGAACGAAATATTATCAACCGCCTTTTGTGTTCCGTACTTTTTGGTAAGGTTCTCAACAATGATGTCCATAATGTAATATTTTAATGGTCAGTTTGATTTTTAAAAGAACGGCGCAAGTTGGCAGTTTTTTAAAAAAATGTAAAGTGCAGGAACATACATTTAACAAAGTTTAACAGTAGAAAACAGCCCGTTTCAGGGAGTTAGAGTCTGGATACCGGATACCGGATGTCCGACTGCATCAGTCAGGCAGGGATACTGGACATTGATTATTCAGTGGTCATTCTTCCTGCTGGCGGGCTGTCATCCACAAACGAAGAACCGTAAAAAACAAAAATATTTCTTCCTGCCTGGTGATGGATTTGTCCGGGGCTTCAAAAAACGAAACATAAATTTATTAAATTCTAATGAGAAACCTAATTATTACATTTATCTTATTAAGTCTCCAATTCTTCTGGTCAGGTTGCCATAAAGACCATTTAATCGGGGAGTTCCTGCTGACGGAAGAAATGAAGAGCCAGAACCCTTTTCATGGTGGCGAAACCTTGTATTTCATATCGGACAGCGCAAAAGAATTTGTACTGGATGGTGTATTCAGACGCAACCAAATTTATAAATATCAACCAAGTGTTACTGAAAGTGATTATTATTTAATTGAGGTTGAGATAACATCCGTGGGGTCATTATTATCTAATGGGATTTAAATTTAACTTGCCACTGAATAAAAAAACTACCGATTATGTTGACAGCGTCCGGATTATGAATAAATGGTATTACGATGTTTTTATCAATGAACAGGATTCTGACACGGTTATTCGGGCCAATAAACTGTATTATTCAACCAAATACGGTATCATTAAGATTGAATGGCCCGACGGGCATTTCATGGAACTTGAAAAAATTGACTGGCCTTCCTGAAATTTGTAATTCCCCAACTCGCGCATTTCGGCACACCAGACTTGCGCCAGGTTGGGAAAAAAAACCGAAATTTGCAGATTAAATTATTTCCTGATTAAAGTTATGGTAACAGCACTGATTTGGGTGACGGTTTTTATTTTTTTATTCAATATTCCGTTTGGGTACTGGCGGATTAATGTGAAAAAGTTTTCATTGCAGTGGATTTTGGCTGTGCACATACCCGTTCCATTTATTATCGCCCTGCGGTTTATGACGCCCATCGGTTTTGCCTGGTACACTTACATCTTTCTTGTGGGCGCTTTTTTCCTGGGCCAACGGACAGGGGCTGTCATCCACAAACGGAGAACCGTAAAAAACAAAAATATTTCTTCATGCCTGGTGATGGATTTATTCCGGGCTTCAAAAATATAAAGGGGTTAAGTTTCTGTAATTCGTTTTCCGCAAACGCCAAATAATTTAACCAAAAAAGATCAGTCTTCCTCTTTCTGCGATTCTTCGTATTCTTTCAACAGTTTTTCCTGTACATCGGAAGGAACCTGCTGGTAAGCATCAAATTTTACGGAAAACCTGCCCCTGCCCGAGGTGATTGAACTCAGCGAGGTAGAGTATCTCTGGATTTCGGCCAGCGGCACTTTTGCCCTGATCACCTGGTTTTTACCTTCCGAGTCCATCCCCATGATGATGGCACGCCGTCCTTGCAGGTCAGTCATCACCGAACCCATCATATCTTCAGGCATCCAAATGGTCATGTCATAAACAGGTTCCATGATTTTAGGGCCGGCATTTTTAAAGGCCGTGCTAAAAGCATTACGCCCGGCTAGTTTAAATGATATTTCGTTGGAGTCAACCGGGTGCATTTTACCATCGTAAATATACACTACGATATCGCGGGCATACGAACCTGTCAACGGCCCTTCGTTCATCCTTTCCATGATCCCTTTCAGGATGGCAGGCATAAACCTGGTATCAATGGCGCCACCGACGATACAGTTATTGAAAATGAGCTTACCACCCCAGGGAAGGTCATGTTCATTGGTCTTGCGGACAGAAATATCCGTGGGGTTTTTATATCCCTCAAAATAAGGTTGGATCATCAGGTAAACTTCACCAAACTGTCCGGCACCGCCCGATTGTTTTTTATGACGGTAATCAGCCTTTGCCGACTTGGTAATGGTTTCGCGGTAAGGGATTTTCGGTGTAATAATTTCAATTTCTATTTTGTGGATATTGTTCATGTACCATTTCACCGTATTGATATGGAATTCACCCTGGCTCTTCATGAGAAGCTGTTTCAGTTCCCGGGAAAATTCGACAATTAAAGTAGGGTCTGTTTTATGCATTTCGTGCAATACGGCACCCAGTTTCTCGTCATCGGCTGAATTAAAAGCTTTTAAAGCCACTATATAAAGCGGTTCGGGAAGATTAAACATTTCAAAGGCTGTCCCGCTGATTTTCGGGTCGGTCAGCGTGTCGCCCGTAGCCACATCCTTCAGTTTGATGGTCACGGCAATATCGCCGGCAACCACTTTGTCCACTTTATCACGGTTTTTCCCATTTAAAACAAATAGCTGTGATATTCTTTCTTTGTTGTTTGTCCGCGAATTTATCAGGTCTTGCCCTTCGGTAACCTCGCCGCCGTAAACTTTAAAGTAGGATACTTCACCCAGGTGCTGTTCAATGGAAGTTTTGAAAACAAAAAAGGCAGCCGGGTCATCAACGGAACATTTAAAAGCTTTCCCGTCAGTCGCTTTTTTTTCTGGCATCATGTCGGGGGATGGGCAGGAATGGACAATAAAATCAAGGATCCTTGAAGTCCCGATGTCATGTTTTGCCGATGAACACAGGATGGGGAAAATGCTTCTTGTAACCATTCCCAAACGAATACCTTCACGCATTTCATCCATCGTGAGCGTATCGTTTTCAAAATATTTTTCCATCAGGGCTTCATCCCCTTCGGCGGCCTGTTCAACCAGTGCAAGATGAAGGTCTTCTGCTTTGCTTTTTTCCGATTCGGGAATATCCGAAATCTCAGGTTCGCCACCATCATCCTTAAACTTCAGTTGCTTCATCATCACAAGGTCAATTACCGTATTGAAACCTTCGCCCGGGTTAACAGGATATTGGACAATGGTTACTTTTTCCCCAAAATAATCTTTAAGCGAACTGACCGTTTCGTCAAAATTGGTGCCGTGATGGTCAATTTGGTTTACAGAGAACAGCACAGGGCTGTTGGCGATTTCGGTTTGTCGCCAGGCGGTTTCTGAAGTGGCCTCCACGCCCGACTGGCCGTTAACAAGAAAAACGGCGGTATCGGCCACGCTAAGGGCAGCAATGGTTTCGCCCACAAAATCGGAGAACCCCGGGGCATCAATCATGTTAATTTTGGTGTTTTTGTACACCGTGTACATTAGAGTTGAATGAACCGAATTTTCGCGTTCTATTTCAATTGGCCGGTAATCGGATACTGTGTTTTTATCTTCCACCGTTCCCCTGCGGTTGATCATTTTACCCTCGAACAACATAGATTCTGCCAGGGTTGTTTTACCCGACTTTGCCCCTCCGATCAGGGCAATATTGCGGATGTCCTTTGTCTCATAAACCTTCATAATATTCAAATTCTTAATTAATTAGCACTTCTTTTTTTCGGGATGGCAAATGTAAAAAAATTAACGGATGTTTTTAAGGGAAATAACTTATTTATACCCGGTCAATCCTTTACAGTTGTTTTATTTCTTTTAGGATGGTTTCCCACCGCCCGTCCGGGATTTTCGCCCCCATCACTTCAACCACTTGTGTTGCAAGCAATGAGCCTATATTTCCTGAAATTTTCAGGTCTTTATTATTGACCATACCATAAAGAAATCCGGCTGCATACAGGTCACCGGCGCCGGTAGTGTCCGCCACATCAGCCCTGATGGCATCAATAATCATCACTTTGCCACGGCTTTTAACCATTGACCCCCTGCTCCCGGTTTTCACAATGGCCACTTCGGTAAATCCGGAGAGGTAATCCAGGGCCGGGTCAGCATCAAGTCCGGAAAAGGCTCTTGCCTCTTCTTCGTTGGCAAAAACAATGTCCACATATCTTTCAACCATTTCTTTTAAATAATCAAGGTTTTCTTCCACTACATTGTAGCTGGCCATATCAATGGAAACCTGGAGCCCGGCCTGTTTTGCCAGTTTTAAAATGGTTTCCAGTAATTCATGATTTTGAACCAGGTAACCCTCAACATGGAGCAGGTCAAACCCGGAAAATTTTTCCCGGTCAAAATCATCAGGTGATAATTCGATGGAAGCCCCCAGGTAGGTGCCGAATGTCCTTTCCCCATCCGGGCTGATCAGTGTGGTGGCAAGCCCCGAGGGAGTTTCAGATTGGTTGAGGATGGGTCGTATGTGACTTTTGAGCAAATCGTTTTTGAAAAATTCACCCGTTTCGTCCCTGCCGATGGTTCCGATAAAAGCGGTTTCGATGCCCAGCCGTGCCAATCCGTGGATTGTGTTGGCCGCCGACCCGCCGGATGCCATCTCCCGTTTCAGGTGTTTGCTTTTTTCGGCAATCCGGTCTTTTGTCTGTTCATCAACTAAAGTCATGCTGCCTTTCGGAAGATTTAATTCTTCAAGCAACCGGTCGTCTTCAAGGCTGATTAGCAGATCAACCAATGCGTTTCCTATTCCCAATACTCTTGCCATAATTTGATTTGAAAAATAAACCGGCAAAGATAATCATTTATGCAGGCTGAAAAATGAGCCAATTTTTAGTATGCCCGGAGTAGTATTTTAGACTTTATAACAAGCCCATACACACCGGGCGATAACCGTTTATTCAGATATTTTCCGAAAAATATTGAGACCTTATCCCATTAATTCGTAGAAATGATGAATTAAATTGACAATATTCAACTGTTTTATTAGCTTTGTTATGTTATAATAGTAAAACTGTCGCTGATTTTAGATGATTTTAACAAAAAAAACATACGATCCGGAAATATTTATCAGATTGGTTTTCATTGCCTTCAGCTTGTTCTGTTTTTGCATCACCGGTAAGGGGCAGGACAATATTGATTCATTAAAAAATCTGATAAACCAAAGCCGGAACGATTCAGTAAGGGCACATATTTACAATTCGATCTCTTATGATTTTTACCGCATAAATCAGGACAGCAGCTCGTATTATGCCAACAAAGCGCTTCATATTGCCAGTGAAAACCATATTCCTTATGAAAAAGCCAATGCTTATTATAATATCGGGAGAACGTATTATTTTACTCATCATTATTCCCTGGCTTTACAATATCTGGAAACGGCACTCAATATTTACAAAAATATCGGTTCCCTGTTTGGGGAAGCCCTGATGCTGAACAGTATCGGGATTGTTTACCGTAATATTAATATAACGGATAAGTCGCGTACATACACAACGGAAGCGTATCATCTTTTTAAAAAAATAAACAATAAAAAATATATAGCTATCACGCTCAGCAACCTGGGGCGTGATTATCTTTCGGAGAAAAAATATAACAAGGCAGAAGATTTGATGAGGAGGTCAATCAACGTTGAGGGTGAAACTGATAACAATGTTCTACTGATGCAATATTACATCAGCATGGGCACAATTTATAAGGATGGTAAAAAAGATTACGGGCAAGCGTTGGGGTTTTATCGAAAAAGCATGGAATATGCCGAAAAAGCCAATAGCCCGCTTGACCTTTCGCGTGCCATCAGCAAAATCGGGGAGGTTTATATTCAAACCGGGGATTATGATTCGGCTCTCTTTTATCTTGACAAAGCCATGAGTTTTTACGACCGGGTAAAATCGAAGACAATTTTGCACCGCGGTTATGAATTTTATATTGATTATTATGTCCATCTCAATGATTATAAAAAAGCTTTTGAATACAGCCGTCTATTGATGTCTTTGCATGATTCAATTTTCACGGAAGAAACCAATACAAAGCTGGCTGAGTTTGAAGTGATGTATGAAACCCTGAAAAATGAAGAAACCATCAAGCACCTTAATGACCAGAAGCAGATACAGCAACTCAGGCTGACCATTCTTCTGGTCATCATTGCCCTGGTTATCCTGATCATTGTTTTTCTCATCAAATATTATCGTGAAAAGATCAATATATCGAACCAGGAAAAAAAGGAGTTACAGAACATACTTGAGCTGCGTGATAAGGAACTGGCCAGCACGGCATTAAACTTTGCCCAAAACAATGAACTGCTCGCCAGGACAACCAAAAAGCTGATCAAGCAACAGCAAAAATCAAATACCGGTGAACAGGAAGAAATCCAAAACATTATTCATGAGTTGCGGTCACAGGTTTCCAATGACTCATTCCATGAATTCGAGCTCCGGTTTCTCAAAGTGCATAATAATTTTTATGATAAGCTGAGGGCGGATTTCCCAAAACTTTCACCCAATGATTTAAAGATGTGTGCCCTGTTGCGCCTAAACCTGTCCAGTAAAGACATTGCCAACATTCTGCACATGAGCAGTGCCAGCGTAAACGTGACACGCAGCCGTATCCGTAAAAAAATGAACCTCTCCAAAAGCATCAACCTTGTTAGTTTCTTAATGGACTATTAATCACGCGATGCCGCAGTGAACAGCGTTTTGGTTTTTACCGCTTTTTTCCCTGGCAGAAAATATCTATTTTTTTAAAGTAACCGGAAAAGGTTAAAAATTTGAGGTTTTTCTGTAGCATCTTTGTACAACTATTATAAAACCACTAAAATAAACTGTCATGAAAACGCTAAGTTACTGTCTCGAGATCGCCTTGTTTACCTTAATCCCTGCTTTCATCATCGTTGTCATCCTGTTGTCGGTTTTATAGTTCAGGATGAGATTATGAACAACATAACTACAAGGTTTTTACAGCACCCTCTGCCAAAGGGTGCTTTTTTATTTTGAACTGCGAATTTTTCTTAATGATGGTTGTTTGCAACACCAAAACAATTTCGATCAAAGTAATGCTGAATTGTCATTGCCGGTAATTTAAACTCCTTACTTTTGCGCGCTTTTTTATTTTGAGGAATCATTAAAAATTATTAATCATGGCATTCTTACAAAAAGACAAGCTGTTCAGTAAAAGGGGATTGAAAAATTATACCTTCATTGTTTTGGGCGCATTTATTCTGGCCGCCTCTTTCGTGCTTTTCATCACGCCCTATAAAATTGTTCCCGGCGGGGTTTATGGTATATCCATTGTTTTACATTACATGTTGGGTACCCCGGTGGGTATGGTTGCACTGGCTTTCGACATCCCCCTGACCCTGATCGGCCTCCGGGTGCTTGGCCCGCGTTTTGGGATAAAAACGGTTGTGGGCTTTGTGCTGACTGCCGTATTTGTTGACGGCCTCACCATGCTTTACGGTACCGAAGCCCTTGTTCAGGATGATGCGCTGTTGTCGTCTATCTTCGGTGGATTGTTTGCCGGAATAGGCCTTGGCCTCATCTTTAAAGCAGGGGCTACCTCGGGCGGGTCAGATATTGTTGCCATGATCATCAGCAAATATAACCGCATGCCCGTGGGACAAATGATGATTGCTGTTGATGCGTCCATCGTCCTGGTCGGACTGCTGGCGTTCAGGGACTGGAAAATCCCGTTGTATTCACTCATCGTGATCTTCATTACAGGCAAAGTGATTGATACGATCCTGGAAGGCATGAATTACGACAAGGTGCTTTTTATCATTTCTGAAAAAACACAGGAGATCAGGGACAAGATCATCAACGACCTGAACCGTGGCGGGACCCTGATTGAAGGAAAAGGATTGTACAACGAGGCCGGCCGTTCCATCGTATTTACTGTTGTCAACCGACGCGAAACGCTTATCCTTAAGGATTATATCCGGAAAATTGACCCGCGGGCGTTTGTTACCGTCATCAATGCCAACGAAATACTGGGTGAAGGCTTTAAATCGTTGAAAGAAAATGCTATGTAATAGCTATACAGTAAGGCTACTCCGGTTTCCTGCGCAATCGGTTGATTATTCTTTTTTTTATAAATGGATTTGTCTAATTTTTGTTTTCCCCTTTTTGAAGTATTTTTATGCGTTTTTTAAACCCCATTGCCATGTTTGGAAATCTTCGTGCTTTACTTTATTTTTATCCGTTTTTGTTGTTTTTAGCCGTCAGCGCATGCAACAATAATCCAGGTGGAGGTACAGCTAAAAAACTGAGTGCCGGTAATTCGGGTTTCAGTACCGGAGAGCTGACCGATACGGTCAAATGCAAAAATGACACTTCATTCACGTATGCTCTGTATCTTCCCAAATCTTATACAGCGGAAAAGGAATTTCCGGTTTTATTTTTCTTCGATGCCCATAAACGGGGAAAGCTGCCGGTAAAAAAATACAAGTTGCTGGCAAATAAATACGGTTATATGCTGGCCGGTTCCTACAATTCAACCAACGGCCAAAGCCAGGCGGAAATGGATAAAGCCGTCAGGATGATGATGGATGATGTTTTAAAACGTTTCAATATCAATCGTAAAAGAATTTACACCGGTGGTTTTTCGGGCGGGGCAAGGGTAGCCGTTTATGTTGCCTTGTTTAAAAGAAAGATTGCCGGGACAGTGGGTTGTGCTGCCGGCTTCCCACAAATGATCTCCCAACCCCATACCGGCTTTGCTTACATTGCGTTGGTTGGCGATAAGGATTTCAACTATCTGGAACTGAAAAACCTCGACCGTTCACTCGAAGGTTCGGGTATAAAACATTTCCTTCGCGTTTATGATGGAAAACACGACTGGCCGCCTGAGAAGGTAATGGACAATGCCTTTGTTTTCTTTCAGTTTGATGCCATGCGCAGCAAGCAGATACCCGTTGACCGGAATCTGGTGCAGGAATTTGCGAAACAAAATAACGATTCCATCGAAAGTGCTTCAAAACACCGAAATTGGTTGGGGCTTGCATTCTGGCTGAACAGGGCTGTGGTTTACCTTGATGGAATTGATGATGTGGAAAAAGAAAAAGAAGCACTGGCCAGGCTGAAACGCAATCCGCAATACCAAAAACACATGCAGGAAGAAATTGAAAGGGAAAAAACAGAACATGAATTCCAGCAATCTTATGTGCGGGCGATGGAAAACCGGGGAAAAGACTGGTGGGTGAATGAAATCAACAATCTGATTACAGCTTCGGAAAATGGTGATGATAAGGATCAGAGATTGATGAATACCCGTCTTCTCAATTATTTAAGTCTGGTATCCTATATGTATGCCACGCGTGCCCTGCGAAGCAATGATACGGAATCAGCGGATAAATATCTTGCCATTTACGAAATGGTTGATCCGGATAATCCTGAAGTGTATTATCTGCAAGCTGTACGTTTTGTAAAACTGAAAAAGAATAAAGAGGCGCTTACTGAACTTCAGAAAGTTGCCGGTCATAGCTTTCATGAATATTACAGGATGACTCATGATGAGAATTTTGCAGCATTAAAAGGAAATCCTGTTTTTCAGGAGGTTTTAAAAGAGGTGAAGAAGAATTCCGAAAAAGAGAAATAAGAAACCTTCCCGAACATTAAAAATCCAATATTCCCTCAAAACATCTGCCTCGGCGTAAACATATCCTGGTATTTGCCTACGTGTTCCCCGTGTAATTCCACATGATCACCCATCATGGCCACGGTGCTGTACTCGCCGACAATCTGTGAAAAGTAAATCTCATATTCATCACCTTTTTCATCTTTTGCAATCACCATGGCCAGGTTAATGTGTTTTGAGGAGGCCAGGTTACGATGGCAAACCGGACAGATTAATATCAGCAATTCCCCTGGTTTTGCATTCAGTGTGGGTGGAAACCTGACCGTATAATCACCAATGGCCGGGCTTAATGATATCAGTCCTTCAGACCCGTCCCCGGCTTTGGCTGAGATGACAATATTGTCACCAACCATCAACTGGCCATGACATTTCGGACATAAATATTCTTTGATCATACGAAACTCCTTTCTTTAATAATCAGTTAATAATTTTGACTCAAAGTAAAAAAATCGAGACAGTTTTCCGAATGCTTACCGAAAACTTCTACATGTTCTCCGATCATTTTCAACATGCTCTCTTCACCGGCTACTTTTGAAATGATTGTATCAAAAATACAAACTATTCAGGCATAAGTCAACTTAAATTTTCTTAATTCCAATATTTTATGATCAGCGGTTTAACAGCAGAAGACGGATATTTTCAAATCCTCCTTACCACTTCCTCTAATGGTTTTCTTATTTTATGCCCCCGCTTTTTAAAACCATCGTGCGGGTAACCCAACGGTGTAATACAATAAATCAATTCGTTTTCCTTTAAACCAATTGCCCTGGCCAGTTTTTCGTAATCATAAGCAATGATCCAGCAGGTGCTTACCCCTTCGTTTTCAGCAGCCAGGATGAGGTGGTCCATGGCAATGGCCAGGTCGGTTTCTATTGAATTGTATCCGTCGTAACTCCTGACCCATGATTTGGACTTGTCACCCACAAGAACCAAAATATGGGGGGCCTGTTTAAACCAATTTTTGGGGTAGCATTCCCCGGTTTCTTTCAGCTTTTTGTTGGACGATACTAAAACAAAAGTCCACGGCTGGCGGTTGGATGCTGACGGGGCCAGCCGCCCGGCTTCCAGTATGCGTTTTAAAACCTCTTCGCAAACCGGTTTATCCGGATCGTAATCGCGGATGCTTTCGCGGGTTTTAATCAGGTCATAAAATTCCATATAAAATTCTTTTGAACAAAATTAAAAAATTAACGGTAATCAGTATAAGGAAAAAGGAAATGATTCTCGCTACGACACAACGACACAGCGGATTATTTGTGTTTGTTAAAAATGCTTAAATGTATATAAGCATTTGCTTAAATAAGCAATGTTATATATCTTTGTGCCGTTATTAATTATAAAATACGCAACAAATGAATAATCAATCCATAAGTAATCAATCCTGTATCAGGCTGTTTGCCGACCGGAAAAAAATAGACGCATGTAAAGAAAGGTTAAACGCCGAAGCAGTTCCCATTCACCAATTGAGCAATGTGCTGGCTTTGGCCGGAAATGAAGTGCGGTTAAAAATCATGTTTCTTTTACAGGAAGAACCGGAGTTGTGCCCCTGTGATCTTTCCGATATTTTGGGTATGAGCATTCCGGCTGTTTCCCAACACCTGCGCAAAATGAGAGACGGCAACATCATCGTTTCGCGGCGCGAGGGACAGTTACTTTATTACTCGCTTAAATCGCAACACCTGGATTTACTCAAAATAATTTTCAATCATATTAATATTTTAAAAGCAAAGGAGGAGCTTGTATGAGCACCAAAAAATCGAACGCAACCAAATTAGCCGGTGCAGGAATTTTAACGGCCATTGCTGCATCCTTATGCTGCATCACACCGGTGCTGGCGCTCATTGCCGGCACTTCCGGTATCGCGTCCAGCTTTTCCTGGCTGGAACCTTTCAGGCCATACCTGATTGGCATCACCGTAGTGGTGCTTGGTTTTGCCTGGTATCAAAAACTGAAACCACGTACGAAAGAAGAAATTGCTTGTGACTGTGAAGAAGATAAAAAAACCTCTTTCTGGCAGACGAAATTATTCCTGGGAATTGTTACTGTTTTTGCTGTTCTTATGATGGCGTTTCCTTATTATGGTTCCGTTTTCTATCCTGATAATAAAAAAGAGGTTGTGTATGTTAACACCGCTGATATTGTTACAATGGATATGGATATTAGCGGAATGACCTGCCCGGCCTGCGACAGCCACGTTACACATGCCGCTTACGAAGTAAATGGTGTGATTGATGCCAAAGCCGATCATACAACCGGCAAAGCCACCGTTCAGTTCGACAAGTTGAAAACTTCTGCCGATAAGATTATTAAATCTATTGATGCCACCGGCTATAAAGTTGTTAAATATGAATTAATAAAACGATAAGTGCTTTAAAGGCAATAAAATGGAAAATATAAAATTTGAAATATCCGGAATGACCTGCGATACCTGTGCAACCAGCATTGAAAAACATCTGGCTGCCAAAGTGGGCATTGTTTCGGGCAAAGTAAGTTATCCCGATAAGAAAGGGGAGTTTGCTTTTGACCCCGACAAAATATCAAAAGATGAAATCAGGGATATTATCAATAAAGAAACACATTACCGTGTAGTCAGGGAAATTGAAGAAAACCCGCAAAGGATTAAAAAATATGACCTGATCATCATCGGGGGCGGTTCCGCTGCATTTGCCGCTGCCATTAAGGCCAACGAACTGGGCCTGCTCACCCTGATGGTCAACGGCGGACTGCCCATCGGCGGCACTTGTGTGAATGTGGGCTGCGTGCCTTCCAAAACACTGATCCGGGCCGCCGAAAGTATTCACAAGGCATCTTATTCCCCTTTTGCCGGTGTTAAACCAAGAGGAGCGAATGTTGATTTTAAAAAAATCATCCAGCAGAAAAAAGAACTGGTCAGCAGCCTGCAACAGTATAAATATGTGGACATCCTCAACGGGCTTGACCTGGTTGAACAGGAAACGGGGTTTGCCGGATTTGCTAATGAACACACCATTACAGTGGATGGAAAAACGCAGTATTCCGCTTTAAAATTCCTGATTGCCACCGGTGCCACAACTAAGATACCGGCCATTCCCGGGCTTACCGCAGTGCCTTACCTGACCAACCGTTCCCTTTTCGATCTGGAAGAACAACCCGTATCCATGATTATTCTGGGCGGCGGATACATTGCCCTCGAAATCGCCCAGGCCTATCATCGCATGGGCACCAAAGTAACCTTACTCCAACGCTCAGGCCATGTGCTTTCAAAACAAACTGCCGATGTTGCGGAAGAAATCACCGGCCATCTCAGGGATGAAGGCGTTAATATCAATACAGGCCTGCGTTTCATCGAAGTTACGCAAAGCGGAAACAACATCAGGATATTGGCTGAACATAACGGGGAACAACAAACATTTACCGCCCAAAAGATACTGGTTTCTACCGGGATAAAACCAAATACGGACAAACTGGGAGCCGGACAAATCGGACTGGAACTGACAAACGACGGCCACATAAAAGTGGATGAGCATCTGCAAACCAATATCCCAAATGTCTTTGCAGCCGGCGATTGCATCAATACGCCGGCGTATGTTTACACGGCAGCTTACGAAGGGAATATGGCTGTTGAAAATGCTTTTTCGGGAGCCGGCCATTCCACTGATTACACAAGCATGCCCTGGGTTGTATTTACTGACCCGCAGGTAGCCGGTGTTGGAATGAACGAAGAAGAAGCTGCCCGGCAGGGCATTCCTTTTGAAGTGAGCACCTTGCTTTTAACTGCCGTACCGCGCAACCTGGCCGCATTTGATACCCGCGGTTTTGTAAAACTGATCAGGAACCCCGAAACCGATAAATTATTGGGTGCGCGCATCGTGGCTGTTGAAGGTAGTGAATTGACCATGGAGCTGAGCCTGGCCATCAAATTCGGGATCCCCGTTAATGAACTTGCCAAAGCTTTCCATGCTTACCTTACCCTTTCGGAATCGGTTAAACTGGCCGCCATCGGGTTTGGGAAAGATGTGAACAAACTGAGTTGTTGTGCGGCTTAGTCCACAACCAGAATTTTCACGATTACCTCCACTGCTTTTTCCATGGATGGAATTGGGATGTACTCGAAACGTCCGTGGAAGTTGTGGCCGCCGGTAAACAAATTGGGTGTTGGCAATCCCATATACGATAGCCTGGAGCCATCGGTACCCCCGCGGATGGGATTTTTGATCGGTTGTACACCACAGGCCAGCATGGCTTTTTCTGCCCGGTCAATAATATGAAATACCGGTTCGATCTTCTCCCGCATATTAAAATACTGGTCTTTGATCTCCAGGTTGATGTATTTCTCACCGTACTTTGTTTTCAGCAAGTCAGCCGCTTTTTCCAACAATATTTTACGATGGTTGAACCGCTCCATGCTGTGGTCGCGCACCAGGTAACGCAGCTTTGTTTTTTCCACGTTTCCTGTCATGTCAATCAGGTGAAAAAAGCCTTCGTATCCGCTGGTATATTCAGGCCGTTCGGCGGATGGTAACAGGGCGTTGAACTCCATGGCCGGCAGCATGGAGTTGACCATTTTGTCTTTTGCCGTACCGGGATGTACGTTTCTTCCCGTAACATGAAGGGTAGCCAAAGCAGCGTTGAAGTTTTCGTATTCCAACTCACCAAACTGCCCGCCATCCACGGTATAAGCATAGTCAGCATTGAACCCGGCCACGTCAAAGTGATCGGCGCCCCTGCCGATTTCCTCGTCCGGTGTAAAGGCGATTTTCACAGTGCCATGTTTTACTTCCGGATGTTCATTCAGCCAGGCCATTGCCGTCATGATCTCTGCAACACCTGCTTTGTCATCGGCACCCAGCAGGGTAGTCCCATCGGTGGTGATAATGTCCTGCCCTTTATAATTCAGCATCTCGGGAAAATCTTCAGGGGAAAGGATAATGTTTTCTTTTTGATTCAGGACTATATCCCCGCCATCGTATTTATTATGAATAACCGGATTTACATTTTCGGCAGTGAAATCCGGGCTGGTATCTACATGGGCGATCAGGCCGATAACCGGAAATTTACTGTCTTTCGTGTTGGCTTCCAGCGTAGCCATCACATAGCCTTTCTCATCCAGGGATATGTCCTTCAGTCCAAGTTTTTCAAGTTCACTGACCAGTTGCCGGGCGAGGATCAGTTGTTTTTCCGTACTGGGTGTGCTTTCCGAATTTTCATCCGATTGGGTGTCAATCCGTGCATAGCTTAAAAACCGTTCAACAACACTTTTCATAATTTTCTGTTTTTATCCGTGAGTTCTGCCTCACCGGGGGTTGATTGACAAAATTATGGAAATATAGTCAGATTTCTGGCAGCCGGCGTTAAATAATTGTTCTTGTCGTTAAGGGTACTGTGAAATAGCGTATTTGTTTATGTCTTAGAACCCCTTTCGGTTGTATCTTAATTGATTTTACTTTTGTTAGCTGAATGAAATACACGATTGTTATACTGAGCCCCGGGCCTGCCTGCTGGAAAAGCAGGAAAATCATCCGTTATCTTGATGATTACCTGAATGCTTCTCATATTGATGCAGAAATCAGGGTTGTACATAAACTGAAAGAAATGCTGATTTACCGCACCTGGATATTGCCAACGGTCATCATCAACGGCAAAGTCGTTGCCAGGGGATACAAACCCTCAAGGCATAAGCTGGATCGGGTGTTTGGGTTAGTGGACAAGAGAGAATAAGTTTAAAATATTGAACAAATATAAATTTTGGAAGCCGGTAAGAAATATTTCTGGTTGAGGGTTTTAATGCCTGAAAAAGAATTTTGGAAGAGCTTGCCAAATGGAAAAAAGAGCAAAAAAAGTAGTTTTCAGGAAAAATTATGTTTTCATTTATAAGCTTATTGATAATGAGCTTGTCATCTTCAATGTTGCGTAGGCATTGACAATTTTGTGAATCCCTCGTTTTATTTTCCGGGTTGCGGGTATGGTTTCTTCAATTAGCAACCGGCCATCTCCCTCAACTCATCCCGAAGCCATTTCGGGGAGATAACTTTCACTTCATTTCCGAAAGATAAAAGCTGGCTTTTTAGTTCATAAGTGGGGATAACTTCAATGGTAATCCGCAATCCATTGTCGTCGTGGTGTTTGACCTTTTGAGAACCGTGCAGCGGTTTGGTGAGGATGTAAGGCGCTTTCGCCGGGGTAAATTCCAGTTCAATGATTTCGGGTTTGCCGTCTTTGGGGACGGTGATGCCGATGACATCTTCGAAATATTCCGAAAAATCGTATTTCGTGTTTTTAATAAAAGGTACGCCGGCTTCTTTAATGCTGATGATACGGTCCAGCGCCCTGTTGGACAACACGTCAAACTTTTCAATTTGTCCCAGCAAATACCACCTGCTGCTGTATTGTTTCAGATAATAAGGATGGAAAATGTGTTTGACGGGTTCGTCAGATTTGAACGACTGGTACTCAATTTCCAGCGCTTGTTTGTACAAGATGGCATTGAACAAGGTCCCAAGATGCTCAAGTCCTTTCACATAAGGGTTGGTTTCAAAGCCGATGATTTCCCGATCAACCCCTTTGAATCCAAAGCTTTGTTCCAGTTTGGGGATCATCTCGCCCACCCACTCAAACTGCGGCATTCCCCTGAAACGCGAAAGCACCATCAATGCCGATTTAATTTGTTCGGCTTCCATTTCATTCAGCGGTGAATTGTTGATGGAAAACGACATATCCTCGTAAAGGTAATATTTCTTTTTCCCGTCCAACAAGCGTAGAATGGGCGCCGACCAGCCCTTTTCACTTTCCATAAAGGAAATGTCATCAAACAATTGCCGCCGTTTGATCCCTTCCGAAGCCGGGTCATAATCCAGCAGGGCATCGTTCACTTCTTTCAGCAGATCATCAAAATAATACCTGCGTCCCGGATTGCGGAAGCATTTATCAAGGGTCTGGTAACGGATGATGGCGTATTTGTTTGAAGGCATAGGGGAGAGTTTAAAGACTAAAGTTTAAAGTTACGTTATGAAGTTCAAATTTAAAAAAATAATTTGTTGTGCAGATAGACTGCGCAGATTAGTCCCAGGTTTGCATTCAAATTATTTATAAAAGTTGTCAAGAAAAACAATGATAAAAAATAGAATTACAAAAGATCTAATATTACAAGAAGGGCATTCCTTCCAAAATGCTAATCCTATTGAAGTTATCGATTTTATAAAAACGAGAAAAATAAATTATCATATTGTTTCCCCCACTGATTTAAAGATCTTCCACACTAATAAAAAACTATACTTGGAAATTCACGCAAAAAAGGTTTTACGTTATGTTATAAGACGATCTTTTTTTGAAAAATTACTGATGTGGTATAATATATCAAATTATTTTATGTATAAAGCAGATATAGAGGTTGTTGTAGATATTCTAAATAATATTTTAAGACTTATTAATCGAACTTATGTTCGAATTACAGTTGAAGACGATGAAGCATTAACCATAACAAGTCCTGACTATAAGGATATAAATGATTTGGAAATAATAGGGAATCTTTCAAAAGATAAAATAGTTAAAATCACACGGACAGATATGTTTACAAAAATTGATACAAATGAAATAAGAACAATTTATCCTAAACCAAATGACACATGTGGAATTGGTTTGTCAATTTTTAACTCTGAAACTGGATTTCATAAATTTGAAGTTAAATTGTATTTACTTCGGTATATTTGCAGCAACGGGTCAACAATTAATATGGATTTATTAAATGAAGTTATACCGCATTACAAAAAAGATAATCTGAATAGAAATATCAAAACAACAATAATAAAGACATTGAATTCTTTTAACGCTAAATTCGACCTTATACGGCAGGAGTTTGAAAAAGCACCTAATTTGAAAGCTTCTGCGGAAAAGATGAGCGAAATCAATAAAAAAATTGATTATGTATTAGGTTACAAAAAAGGTAATTGGTTTCTAAGAGAATTTATAAGTGGGTTGCAAGACGATAAAACTATTTTTGACTTGTTTAATTTTATCACTGATAAAGCCAAAAAATATGAACCGAATATCAGGATAAAGCTTGAAAAATTAGCTGGGAATATAATATTTAATTAAAAGAAAATGACACACTTAAAAGGAATTGGGATTAAGAACTTCCGTATTTTTAAAAGGGAAACCTGTTTCGATTTTTCAAAACTAAATATTCTAACCGGACCGAATAATTCAGGAAAAAGCTCATTGTTGAAACTTTTTCTGTTGTTACAAGCAAACGACAGCCTAAAAGAATTAGACTTGTCAAAAGGAGTCAGATTTCATAATCTGGGTGAATTTGAAACACTAATAAATAATTCTTCAAAGGAAGTAAGAGAAAATGATTTTTTTATCAAAATCCCTGTTTTGTTTAAAGAAATCAATCTTGATTTATTTATTGAATTGGAGTACACTCAGCTTAACAAGAATAAAGGAACATTATGTAACTTAAAAATTATTGATCAACCCAACCATAAGACTGTATTCGAATGGAAAAGCGGCAAAATTGATTATGATTATTTGTTGAAGTATTTTAAGGTGTATATTAAGCATATAGATAATGATCAGGAATATATCGAAAAAGTAATTAAATATTATTCGCCGAAGTCAAGTATGAATAAATTCGAAATCTTTCGTAGTGAAAAGCCTTCTGAATATAGTAAAGCGATAACTCTGGATTTCTTGAATAAAGATAACCCTGAATTGATGAAGCAAATAATGGAGTTTTTGAATTATGATTTTTCAAGAACTATATTTAAATATGATAAAAAAACTAATATTACAATAGAAAATGAGAATAGTTTTTTAAAAGCTAATTTCCGTTTTACAGATTTAAAAAAGTTAGTTAAATATCTGTTTCCAGATAAAGCTTATCATTATTTATATGATAAAATTTCAATCGACTATTTCAGTAGTTTTGGAAATGATGTTCACACTTCTGATTTTTTAGATAAAATTTTCAATAAAGAAAATGACACTAATATCAACACTAAATTATTTTTTTCTTTTATTACTAATTTCTTTTTTAAGGGAATATATCAAGCATTGGGAGATTTTAAAAAACTATTTGACTCAAAAAATTTTTATCACATTCAGGCGAGTAAAGGAACTCAATCAAGATATTTTGATAAACTGGATAAAGACGAATTCACGGATTTGTTGAAAGGATTTTCAGAGGTAATTACGGCTCAAGATGCATTCACAAAGAATAATAATTATAAAAGTTTTATAAATTATTGGATTAAAAAGTTTGATTTGGGAGATTCCATTTATGTAGAAAGCAAAGAGGTTTCACTTATGTTTCCATATTTGATGGAGGAGAAAAACAAAAAGAAAATTAATTTGGCTGACTTAGGTTATGGTACAAAACAGATTTTATCATTATTGATGAAAATAATTATTGTTGGTAAAGATAATTTTTATGAGGGTTCTCAAGACCCGTGGAATGGTTTAGATGATTTTTATAGCTCATCCATATTATTCATTGAAGAACCCGAAGCAAACCTTCATCCTAATTTCCAATCCAAATTAGCTGACATGTTTGTTGATGCTTCAAAAAGATTCGATGTTCAGTTCATCATTGAAACCCACAGTGAGTACCTTATTCTCAAATTACAAAATTTAACTGCTAAAAATAAAATAAACCCTGAAGATTCGGTTATCTACTATTTTTATCATCCTGATAATATTCCTCAAGGAGAGGAACATGTGAAAAAAATTAATATCAAGAAAGATGGGCGACTGACAGGTGAATTTGGCACCGGCTTTTATGACCATTCCACAAGATTAATGATATCATTATTCACGGATGAAAAAATGAATTAAGTCATGGAAAGAATATTTAACAGTTATGTTGACAGCGATTTCCTAAAGGCATTTGTTGTAAAGAAAAAAGAATTTGACATCGAAGAATCTGGTATGGAATTAGAAATATGGAGAAGTTTATTTAAGTTTTACAAAGAAAAAACTAAGTTACGTCTTAAACTTAACAATACAACTTTGAAATACATGAATAAATGGGATTCATCATTGATTAAATTGTTTCTTAGGAAGTATTTACAAGGATCAGATGATATTAAAGTTGCTAATAATAATGAAATTGATCAGATAAGTTTTTCAAATTTCAAAAATTATAATTTCGTTTTTATCAGTAATCCACAAACTGCACAAATTATTTCTGCTAATTTTGGAATAGAACATATATTATCTGAAAACATATTAAATGACTGGAAAAAATATTATAAAACAAATACTGTTGTTGTACCCAAACAAAAAATCCCAAATAGTAAGTTTGGCTGGAATAAATTGTCACTACCGAAACATTACTCTAACTCGCTAATAGTTTGTGACAACTATTTACTTCATAATAAGATTAAGATGGAAAACAATCTTTTTTTTATACTTGACCTGTTTCTACCAGACTCTGATCTTCAAATCAAATTTGATTTAACAATAATTTCATCTAGTTTTTATAACTGTTACAACGAAAGCAATAAGAAATACGTTAAACCTACCTTAAGTGATATTGAAGTTATTTACAATGAAATTTTAAATTATATAGACATTCATTTTTCCTTGTTAAATATCAATTTAACATTGGTTTCAAAGAAACTAAGTGATTATCATGATCGTCATTTATATACAAATGGATTTGTTTTTAAATCTGGGAATTCCTTTAATTATTTTGATGAAAATGATTACCCTATACTACCTTCGGAAACGAGTTTAGATATTCAACCATTCGTAGCTGACAATAATGAAAAAACCATTGCCGCTACATATTCTCCTTTTCTTAAAAGCATAAAGGATATTTTAAATAATAGTAAAATCTTTAAAGGATCAAAAGAAAATCGATTGCTTGAAAAAGTATAAATGAATCTTTCAGGAACTTTAAATTCTCAATACAAAAACCCAAACAACCACAACGGCACCACATTCCTGTCCCCCGTTTCAATATCGTTATTACAACCAAGCTGTTTCCCATTTCGTGACCGGCTATTTGCTTTTGATCTTTTCAACTGCTGGATTACAAACAATTTATCCGCTGATATAATACATCATTAAAAAGACCCTTATCCAGTTCAAAAAATTCACTAACTTTGAAATATGAAATCTTTACCTGAAATAAAATTGATCTTAAACAGTCACAAGGATAATTTATTTACAAAATATCCGATAAAGTCACTGGCCATTTTCGGCTCTTATGCGAGAAAGGAACAGAACGATAAAAGTGATGTGGATATAATAGTTGAGTTCAACGGGAAAATAGGTATTCGTTTCATTGACCTGGCTGATGAAATCGAGGATCTATTGGGAATAAGGGTTGATCTTATTTCAAAAAAAGGTATTAAAGATAAATATTATCAGGCCATTCGGTCGGATTTAGTTTATGTCTGAAAGAGATACTATATTGCTTCTGGAGGATATGCTTGAATCTGCATTAAAGATCAGGCGTTATACCAAAGATCTGGATTATGATGCTTTTGTTGAGGATGATAAAACAGTTGATGCCGTAGTAAGGAATTTTGAGATTATTGGGGAAGCTGCGAATAGAATTGACACTGATTTCAAGCTAAAAAATCCGGAAATTAATTGGAATAGGATAAGAGGTTTCCGAAATCGGATAGTGCATGAGTATTTTGGAATTGATTGTGAAATTGTTTGGTCAATTATTGAAGAAAACCTAAATGAATTAATAGAATGGCTGGAGGTTTTAACAAAAGAATAATACGAACATTTTATTTGTCAGGATAATAAAGATGTTTTAGCCATATCTTCCAAATTCTCAATACAAAAACCCAAACAGCCGCAACGGCACCACATTCCCCGCTCCTGTTTCATATCGTCCTTTACCAGCCAGTCGTTGTCATTGCCGGTAATTTGCTTTTGATCTTTTCAACTGCTGGATTATAAACAATTTATCCACCGATATATTACATCATTTAAAAAAACCTTTGTTCAAAAAATCCACTAACTTTCTTTTTCTTTTTTCACTTTTTCGAGGAATAATTTTGCAACAAACCGGATGGAGTCCTGTACCGGGGTAAAACGTATATCAGTAGCCTGTTTAATTTTTTCGTTGGCATAATAATAATGGCAGGCCAGTGTTTTTAAATTATCTTTATTCAAGGGTGGGTTTTGGCCCGAAAACCGCGAATATACTTTTAAACCACGCCAAACAAGTTCTCTTTCCAACCCATTGAAACGGTACCGGGGAGGTTCCACCTGCAAAGAACCGGCAATCCACTGGAAAATATCTTTATAGGCTAAATTCTCAGCACTGACAATAAAACGTTCACCTGAAATATCGCTGTCCATTAGCAGAATCATCGCAGTAGTAACATCATGCACATCCACAAAACCGTTAATTCCTTCGGGATAAAAAAGCAATCCGTTCCATACAGCCTGGAAAAGCAGGGATGTACCCGCTTTCCAGTTACCGGGGCCAAGAATATTTGTCGGGTTGACAATGACAGCTTTTAAACCATGGGCCATCGCTTCCAAAACTGCCAACTCCGCAAGAAATTTTGATCGTGCATAGTCAGAGCATTTGTGTTTATAGCGCCACACCATCTCTTCGGTAACATACGAATGCGTAAAATTTTTATCGGTAGCACTACTTGAACTTAAATGGCAGAATTTTTCAACTCCTGCCTTTAATACAGCTTTCAGCAAATTTTTTGTAGCATCAAGGTTAGCCTCGAATATTCTCTCTTTATCTTCTGGTTTAAATGATCCTTAAATCCGCAAGCTACTGAAAAACTCATCTATGTCACGGTTTTTTCATAAAAGAAGTCATATTATCTTCAGTTTTAAGGTTTTTTTTCATCAATAATGATATAGCTTATTAAAATCTATCGA